>CAZLZM010000112.1:0-2917 GCA_964563995.1 uncultured Nitrosopumilales archaeon | reverse complement strand
ATAAATAAGCTAAGATATCTGTAAGTACATGCTTATTAGCTGCTGCTATATACGATAGCCTATTACTAATATCCAGTTTTGCATCTAATTCATTAGCATAGTCATCTACTATTATACCTCCGGCCTCTTTAAGTATAAGGTAGGCAGCAGCTATATCTGTAACCCTTATCTTACCTCTTATGTCTATATATGCATCTAAAAGTCCACTTGCAATAAAGCAGAGTTCTAATGCATTTGAGCCAAGTTGTCTTACATGATTTGTTTTAGTTAGTATATGCCTTAACCTACCAAGCTTGTCTTCATCTATACCAGATACATTTACACCAATAACATAACCTTTACCAATACTATAAGTAGAACCATTACTATTAGAGTATGACCCATAATTAGAGAGCCTTGAGTTGTTCATATATGCACCATCACCCTTTATAGCATAATATATATCTCCACTTGGTATATTTATTACAGCAGCATACTCTACACTGCTTAAAGTATCTGATGTAGCATATGCTATTGAACATGAGTATATAGGCAAGCCTCTTAGTGCATTGGTAGTACCATCTATTGCATCTAGTACTATCGTGCCTTCACTCTTTTGTGTATCATTACCAAGGTTAACTATACCAGCCTCCTCACTAAGTAGAGTGCATCGTACATCATACTTCTTTATAACTTCTATTGCCTTACTCTCGGCAACTAGATCTATCTTCCTTGCTATATCTCCTCCTGCACCTATACCATAAGCCTCATTAGCCTCCTTCTTGCCTAACTTTGTAACCTCCTCCCTTACACTGTAGCATATATCCTTAAGTAATTTCATAATATCCATTGACAGATGTGTGTATAAGTGGTAATAAAAACTAAACCATTAAAGAGTATATCTTTAAATAGTTAAAGTTATAGTAAGTAAGGTAGAATATGCAATATGAGATTATAATTATAGGTGGTGGTATAGCTGGGTTATCTGCAGCTATGTTTGCATCAAGGCAAGGGGTTAATACTTTGGTTATATCACAGGATCTAGGAGGACAGCTTAATCTAATACCAAAGCTTGAGAATTACCCTGGGATAATGCTTACAAGTGGTGAGTTACTGGCAAGAACATTAGAACAGCAAGTGTTAATCTATGGAGGACAAATTATATATGATAAGGTTGAAAGCATAAATGAGTTGGAAGACTCTTTATTTCAGGTTAAGACTAGTAGTAGTGATAAGGTGTATGAATGTAAAGCATTGATACTTGCAATAGGTAAAGTGCCTAGGGAGTTAGGAGTAGAGAATGAGAAGAGGTTCATGAACAGAGGTGTATCTTACTGTACAAAATGTGATGCTCCTTTCTATCAAGGTAGAGTAGTTGCTACAACAGGTGTAGGTAATTACCTTGTAGAATCAGCATTATTACTTAGTAGATTTGCAAAGGAGGTCTACGTAATATATAGAACAAGTAAGATGGCTGGAGATAAGGATATGATATCTGCATTAGAGAAGAGGGATAATGTTAAGTATATGCCCAACAGTGAGATAGTAGGCTTAGAAGGTGACTCTAATCTAAAGGCTATAAAGGTTAGAGATAGCCAAGGTAATACAAGCATAGTGGAAGCTGAAGGCTTGTTCATTGAGATGGGTTCTAAGATATATACTGATTTTGTTAAGCATCTAGTTAAGATAAATCAGCGAGGAGAGATAGAGGTTAATGAGTTCTGTGAGACATCCCATAAGGGGATATTTGCTGCTGGAGATGCTACCACTATGCCTTACAAGCAAGTTATAGTAGCTGCTGGAGAAGGTGCAAAGGCAGGTATTTCAGCGTACAACTATCTACAGAAGCTTGCTGGTAAACCAGGCATAAAGGCAGATTGGAAGAAGAGTATAGGTCCCCAAGTTTATCATTTTTAGAGTAAATTGATCAATCTACTATAGATTTACTTTAATAGTTAGATTTTTACTATTTTAATAAATAAATAGAAATCCAATCAAATTATATTATTGGTCTTCATCTCATTAAGTATATTGCTTAATGCATTACTAAGACTCTTCTTAGTTAACTCAACTCTTCTATCAAATCTAATATCAAACGTAGCAAGTAACATGTTATGCTCTACTCTAACTAATGGTTCATCTAAACCCTTTGATATCTGGTAATCCTTTATCTTCTTCAATCTATTGTTTATATCACTTATCCACTCTAAGAACTTACTATAATGCATATCGTCTATTGGTAATATGCTAATATATAAAGAGAGTCTGCCTCCTCTTACACTAGCCTCATCTGTTATAAGATCTATTATCCTATCCTCTTCATTAGTACCATAATCTGGTGTGAAGTAGCCTATAGCATTTGCTTTATCATCATAGATGTAATATTGTATATCTTCCCTAGTTACCTGCCATAGTAGGCTCATTGATGTAATATGGTGACCATTACTTTATTATCTTTGCTATTTAATTAATAATTAGATATGCATTTATTCTAGTATTAAGTATGCTCTAGTATGAGCGAGCAAGAGATACCTCCATGGTTGAAGGAGCAACTAACAAGGCTTAACCAACTGCAACAGAACCTACAAGCAATACTGATGCAGAAGCAGCAGCTAGAGATAGAGGGTATGGAAATAGATAAGGCTTTAGAGGAGTTAAAGAAAGCAACACCTGATGATATTGTGTACAAGAGTGCAGGCCCAATACTTATAAAAAGTAAGAGGGATGATCTGATCAAGGAGCTTGAGGAGAAGAAGGAGCTTCTTAATACAAGGATAGCAGTATTATCTAAGCAAGAATCAAGGCTTAAGGAGAATCTTAAAGAGGTACAAGGCAGAATAGATGAGATGGTTAGAGGAGCAAGTAGACCTAAGGCTGAGTAATGTGAGCTATCTCCCTTTAAAGGTGAGGCTTCCTAGTTCATAGACCCTATTAGGAT
>CAZLZM010000111.1:0-4481 GCA_964563995.1 uncultured Nitrosopumilales archaeon | reverse complement strand
CTTTGTACTAAAAAATAAAATTATATACCATTAGATTTTTAATATCAGAAGACACATCTCTTGTTGTTGAGCAATACCATTAGCAATAATGATGATGGTAATGATATTACAAAGGCACTACTGAACGGTGAACGATGGGCAATAGCAAAGGCTATATCTATTGTTGAGAACAATGCTCTTCAAGCAAGAGAGCTTGTAGAGAGTATATTCAAGTATGCTGGTAACTCTAGAGTTATAGGAGTTACCGGTCCTGCTGGTGCTGGCAAGAGCACACTTATAAGCAAGATTATAAGCACTTACAGAGCAAGAGGGTTCAAGATAGGCGTACTTGCAGTCGATCCTAGCAGTAGCATATCTGGAGGAGCGATACTTGGTGATAGGGTTAGGATGCAAGAGCATGCATTGGATGATGGTACATACATAAGGAGCATGGCAAGTAGAGGTGCGTTGGGAGGATTATCACTTGCTGTAAGAGATGCCATAAGGATACTTGATGTAGCAGGGTTTCAAAGAATAATAGTTGAGAGTGTTGGTGCAGGTCAGTTGGATGTTAAGATAGCTAGTATAGCAGATGTTACAGTAGTAGTCTTTAATCCTCAAACAGGTGATAGCATACAGGCAATAAAAGCAGGATTGACTGAGATAGGTGATATATATGTGGTTAACAAAGCAGATCTAAGTGGGGCAAATACATTGTACAATGATATAAGATCTCTTATAGTAGATGAGAGGAGGGATGCTGTAGTAGTTAAGACTGTAGCAACTACTGGCAAGGGTGTTAACGAGTTGGTAGATGCCATAGAGAGCATATTAAGTAGAATTGAGAAGGATTATAAGCTTTACAAAGAGATGGAGAGGAAGAGGATCGAGGCTGAGTTGAAGGACATAGTGTTTGATATGCTAACAAGTTTGCTGCATAGAAGTGATGATTTCAACAAGTATGTTGATTTAGTTGCAAATAAAGAGATAGATCCTTATAAAGCTGCAGAGAGTATAGTTAAAAGCAAGATTAGATGAGTAAAGGATAGGGTGAGAGTATGAAAGACTCCAGCAATAAGAGTGAGAAAGAGTTATTCACAGACTCTGGTATAAAGGTTAAGAGGATATACAAGGCTAGTGATATAAAGAAGGATAAAAGGCATGCAAGGGTAGAGGATGCTGGTAAGTATCCATTCACTAGAGGTATATACCCAGAGATGTATAGGGAAAGGATATGGACTATGAGGCAGTATACAGGCTTTGGTACAGCTGAAGAGACCAACAGAAGGTTCAAGTTCTTGCTAGAGCATGGTCAGACAGGGTTAAGCTTAGCCTTTGATTTACCTACACAGACAGGCTATGATTCAGATGACCCTAGAGCAGAAGGAGAGGTAGGAAGGGTTGGTGTTCCTATAAGCTGCATAGATGATATGATGATATGCTTTAATGGTATACCATTGGATAAGGTTAGTACATCTATGACTATCAATGCTACAGCAACAACTTTACTAGCATTCTATATAACAGTTGCAGAGTCTCAAGGTATATCAGTAAATGTACTTAGGGGTACACTTCAAAATGATATACTGAAGGAGTACATATCAAGGAACACATACATATATCCTCCAGAGCCTTCTATGAGGTTGTTCGTAGATAGCATGGAGTTCTGTAGCAAGAACATGCCCTCATGGTACCCTGTAAGTATCTCAGGTTACCATATAAGAGAGGCTGGTGCAAATGCTATTCAAGAGCTAGCATTTACATTTGCTAATGCAATAGCATATGTTGATGCTTGCATTGATAGAGGCTTAGAGGTTGATAAGTTTGCTCCTAGATTATCCTTCTTCTTCTGCTGTACTATGGATATACTTGAAGAGATTGCAAAGTTCAGAGCAGCAAGAAGGATATGGGCTAAGATAATGAAGGAGAAGTATAATGCAAAGAATGAGAAGAGTATGCATCTAAGGTTCCATGTACAGACCAGTGGGGAGTCCCTTACTGCCCAGCAGCCAGATAACAACATCATAAGGGTTACACTACAAGCATTAGCAGCAGTCCTAGGAGGTTGCCAATCATTGCATACAAACTCTAGGGATGAAGCATTATCATTACCAACAGAAGAGTCTGTCAAGATAGCATTAAGAACACAACAGATAATAGCTTATGAAAGTGGTGTTACTAGAGTAGTTGATCCATTAGGAGGCTCTTATTACATAGAGTATCTTACAGATGAGATAGAGGATAGGGTATGGAAGTACCTCAATAGAATAGAACGTATGGGGGGATCTCTAAAGGCTATAGAGAAGGGTTACTTCCAGCAGGAGATAAGGGAGAATGCATATAGGATAAAGAAGGAGGTCGATGAGGGCAAGAGGATAATAGTTGGTGTTAACAAGTTCGTTGAGCAGGAGGCAAAGGTACCAGATATACTTAGGATAGATACGGAACTGGAGAGGAAACAGATAGCAAGGCTAAAGGAGTTCAAGGCAAAGAGAGATAACACAAAAGTTGAGCATATGATATCTAGGCTTGAGAAAGCTGCAGAGGGGGATGAGAACCTTATGCCATACATAATAGAGAGTGTTAAGGCAAAGGTAACTCTAGGAGAGATAAGCAATGCATTTAGAAGGGTCTTCAGTGTATACAAACCAAAGATAATAATTTAATACATAATGAGAGAAGAATTTTTATACCATTAATATACATCTATGCTATGCGTATAGATCATGTGGCAATAGCAGTTAACAATGTTGAAGAGGCACTGAAGACATTTGAGAAAGTACTAAAGGTTGATAAGAAAGAGGTTATGGTTGTAGAGCATGAGAAGGTAAAGCTTGCAATGCTTCAGTTGGAAGACACAAGGATAGAACTCTTAGAACCATTAACAGATGATAGCCCGATAAGTAAGTTCTTAAAGGAGAAGGGAGAAGGCATACACCATATATCAATATGCACAGATACACTTGAACGGGATGTTGATAATGCAAGCAAGAATGGACTGAAGATAATAGGAGGTATAAGAACAGGGAGTTATGGTAGAAAGATAACATTTATACATCCAAAGACACTTC
Organism: uncultured Nitrosopumilales archaeon; assembly: GCA_964563995.1. Taxonomy (GTDB): domain Archaea; phylum Thermoproteota; class Nitrososphaeria; order Nitrososphaerales; family Nitrosocaldaceae; genus JBBIQH01. The sequence continues at coordinate 1,431 of CAZLZM010000111.1, read as the reverse complement.
ATGGAGTGCTAATGGAGTTATGCGAACCCCATTAGAGATGATAAAATAAATAATTATTATTAGTGTTGTTATCAAATCATTTATTATTAAATTAAAATTATCATTATTATCATTTATTATTATCTTTATTCTAATAATCAATAAACTGATTAGATCTCGATTATCTTAATGTTCCTTGCAACATTTATAACCCTAGTACCATTGAGCATACCTTCATTACCTCCCTGTTCATGTATATGCCCACAGAAGTGCAGTAATGGCCTCTTTACTTTTATGAACTCTGCTATTGTCTTAGAACCAAGATGGATACCATTCCTTACCTCATCTACAACTCCATATGGTGGACAGTGTGTTAACATTATGAAGCTAGATCTTATAGTATCAAGCTTTGCTAGAATATCCTTAAACTCATCCTCACTAAGTTCGTATGGTGTATTGAAAGGGCTCGTGTTACCTCCTCCACAACCAGCAAACAGATAACCCTTAACCTCTATATACTTTCCATGTAGATCAGTCCAGTTATTCTCTTTACATGCTATTCTCATATCATCAGGTAACTCAAAGTTCCCTGGTACAACTAAGGTTCTAACACCTAGATTGCCTATTGCTCGAGCAACATCTATAGTATTACCATGTATTGGGGTTATATCCCCACAGCATAAGGCAACATCTATATTCTTGTTCTTTGCTTCGTGCTTAACCTTCTCTATTAGTTGGGCATCACCATGTAGATCAGAGAATGCTAGTATCCTTAGCATAGTATCTGCTAACCATGTAAGAATAAAAACCTTTACATTGCATATTTAGAGTATGAGTGAAAATGAATTCATTAAACGTGTACATACAGAGAAGAAGGCTATAAGAGCATTAGGAGTAGCAGAGAGTTTTAGAAAGAGTAATAGCAATAGCAGTAATAAAGCGATACTAGCAGGAGTTGTTATGCGTAGTGATCTTGTAATTGATGGTATGATATATGGCTATAGTACTATAAGAGGTATGGATGCAACAGAGAGTATATTGAATATGTACTATGAACTAGGTAGAGATGATATAAGTGTTATAATGCTTGGTGGGGTGATAATAAGCATGTACAATATAATAGATATTGAGGAGTTATACTCAAGGTTAAGGGTTCCAGTAATAGGGTTAACTTTTGAGGACTCCGAGGGTTTAGAAGAGCATATAAGACATGCATTCAATGATGGGCAAGAGTATAGCAGGAGGATAGAAGCATATAGGAGGTTAGGTACTAGGAGTAAGATAATGTTAAAGACAAGTAATTATGTATATGTTAGATGTGCTGGTATAAATATTAAAAATGCAAAAAGTGTTATAAACAAGTTCCTGTTACAAGGTTCTGTGCCAGAGCCTATAAGGGTTGCTAGACTATCTGCTAGGACATTACTAAGATTTAGTTATGGCGGGCCTGGT
>CAZLZM010000110.1:0-4483 GCA_964563995.1 uncultured Nitrosopumilales archaeon | reverse complement strand
AGCACAATTTTTAATTATAATGGCTAAGAATCTACTGTTATGATGCTCAGAGCAGAACAGCTGGAGTCTGTGAAGCGTTACCAGGTCATGATGGCCAGCAGGGTGATCACTCATGATTCTATTGATGAAGATGTAAGGTATGTTGTTGGTGTGGATGTTGCATACATGCATGATACAGCATTCGCAGCAGCAGTCATGTTCGATAGAGCCAAGCGCAGGGCAGTGCATGAGTCATACAGCACTTGCAGGGTGTACATCCCGTACATACCAGGACTGCTCTTCCTGAGGGAGGCTGCACCAATGCTCATGGCAATAAGGGAGCTCGATGAATGGATATCCTGCAGTGAATGCAATGATCACTACCTGCTGCTCATAGATGGTAATGGTATGCTCCATCCCAGGCTCTTCGGTCTAGCATCTTACATAGGACTCATGACAGATAGTCCAGCCATAGGGGTGAGCAAGTCACTCCTGTGTGGGGAGGTATCTAAAGGTTCAGGCATGGTAATGCTCAACGGTAGGGAAGTTGGCAGGGTTATAGAGTACAATGGTAAGAGGATCTATGTGAGTATAGGGCACAAGATCAGTCTGGATACTGCAGAGAGGATAGTGAGATCGCTCATCACTAGAAGATCTGCATCTGCACTAGGATCTGGTTCAGGATCAGTATCAGGTGTGATGCCTGAACCACTGAGGCTTGCACATAATGCTGCTAGTACACTGCGTAGATCTCAGGCCTAACCTTGAACTTCTCAAACGCCTCGTTAAGTATATGAATGAGTCTGTTATGCCACTCATTAAATTTATCTGGATTTGAAGGGTAGTTCCTATAATGCTCAACTAGTACTCTGTTCTTCTCTGCTGTATATTTCAAGCCTTCAGCAGTCTTCCTATGCAATATCCCCCTTATAAGCATACTTACCTTATCTACATAGCTAAAGTCTGGATGCTCACCTTGGGTTATCTTCTCAACATCTAACTTTGATATGAAGTGTTTCATCCCATAGTTTATCTGCTCGTTAGATAACGTCTGTAAGAATCTTCTAAAGACCTCAAGTCCAGCCGTCTTGTAACCATATTCATTTATATAGTCTATATTGTATTGCCATAGCGAGTATTCACTATAATCGCATGCCTCAATTGCATTGACAGCATCCTTACCAGCAATAACACCAGCTATAAGTGCTGGTCCTATACCCCCAGCATCCAAAGGCTTTGGCATCCATGCAGAGTCTCCACATAGCATGTAACCATTCGCTACTAGACAGTCATTCTGTCTTCTAACAGATACCTGCCATGTGCCCCATGCATTACCATGGTCCTCAAAGCCATCAGCAAGTCTAGCATTGCTTATAACCGGATTGCTGGCTATATAAGCATCTATTAGAGACTTTAGGTTATCATTCTTCTTAAGAACCATGTTTCTTAACTCTAGGCTTCTATGTTGAACTCCTAAGCCTATGTTAACTTTGTTCTCGCCCTTAGGGAATACCCATGCATAGCCACCTGGTGCTATGATCTGGTCTAGATGTATTATAGCATAGTCTGGATCAAAGTATGTTCTATCATCCTTTGTCCTATCGAACCTAAGTATATATCTACCAGTAGCTTCAAGGTCATCCTTGTCTATACTTCTTTGTATGTAACTCCTTATGGGTAGAGTTGATCTAAGCATGGATGCTATACCAGTACAATCTATAACTACTTTAGCAGTAGCCTTGAATGGCTCGTTAGTCTTAAGATCTATTCCTTGAACCCCTTTAACATAACCATCCTCAGCTATAACTTGCCTTAATGCTACATTCCATCTGAACTCTATGCCTAACTTTAAGGCGTAGTTAAGTTGCTTTAAGGGTAGTAACCTTCTATTAAGTATGTAACCCTCACCATCAAAGTATATAGCAGTCTCGTGGTCTGGTGAGTATGCTACAACACCCTTTACCTCCTTCTCTATCTCAGGTTTATCAAATTTTAAGCCTATATGCTTACTCATATAATCAACGTTCTTCTTACCTACAGCATCACCACATATCCAACCGTTTATACACTTCTTACCAGCCTCATGCTCATTGTTCCTATCAACCACAAGTATCTTTAGATTACCCTTGCCGTACTTTGCTGCACTACATGCGGCTACCATGCCTGCTATTCCTGCACCTGCAACTATTATATCATAATCATAATACCCATTACTACTACCTTGTTTCATACGTTAATCCATACTATATTAACTTAAAACCCTTTCTATATAATAAGGGGTCAGACTGTCGCGAGGTCTTCATTGCAGTTATGCTCAGCCTGGAGCGGCTCTTACCTCATCCCCATCTATATTCTTGTATGCTATTAATAACAGTTGCTTCTTAAGTGATCTTAACGTACCTGAGGTTAGATATGTCTTTACACCAATGGATCGTAGTATCTTCATAACTTGCTTATAACGCTCAAGGTTACATCTTATTACAATGAACCTATCCTTGCTATAATAACCAAACTTACCTCTTAGATTAATAAGTACTATATTTGCTTTAACAAGATCATCTCTGCCGTATACCTTCTCATACTCATGTCTTATACTCTTTATCTGTATTATTGCATTATGATGTACTTTATCTGCTAGTATATATCTCCTCTTAATCCTCATGCTTACCAATAAGTGTTTTCCTTAGATCATCAAACATTGCTCTCTGCATATGTTTTACCATCTTAAACCTTATCCTTATGGAGTCTGTTTGAGATAGAGTTATCTTACCTTTAATCATATCCTGCTTACTTAACCTTATGTAGAATAGACCATTATCTGTGTATAATGTAAAGTTATTGTACAAATGCATCATATCTTCATCACTTAGTGAAGAGAGTAACTTACATGCTAGATCCGTAGCCTTTTCTGCATTGAGCGTGCATTTTAGTAGTATTATCTCATTACCAAAGTGACCAGTAAGTTTAGTTGCTGTGAACCCACTTGCATCTAAGAGGTTACTATTTATAGCATTAAGTACCTTTTCCATACTCTCTGTTGCATGTATTATCAACTCAATATCGGCTGATGCGAATCTTATATGCATATATTATTCATAATTGAGATAATCTATATTTATTTTATTAGTGATTAATATTATTTTTGTATACTATGATAGTGAAAAGAAAAACCTCGTCCCTTCTAGGGACGAGGTAACATCTTTAAATTATTAAGAAGTATATAGGGGACGAGAGAGAAGATGAAGAGGAGTAATACAGTCAAACTAATAGTCACTAAAGAGCGACATAGAGCATTAACGCAACTAGCTATTGCTACTGCTAAATGTTGGAATGAAGTAAACTGGTTAAGGATGCAACAGTTTAAGGAAGGAAAGAGAATAGATTTCTTAGGTACAGGAAAGGTAATATACCATAAATAAAGGCATCCTAAAGGTAAATGCTTCACAAGTTACAAGAAAGAATGCAGAAGCATGGAAGAGCTTCTTCTCATTAGCACATGAGAAGAAAGAAGGGAGGATTAACTGGATGAAACCTAGACCACCAAGGTACTGGAAAGAGTATAAGCCAACTGTAATCATAAGGAACGATAGGTACACTATAGATGAAGAGAATAGGATAATTCATCTTAAGGACTTTAAACTAGCGTTAAGATTCAAGGGTAAGTTAAAGTGGTATGGGAAACAAGGTAGACTTGAGATAATTTACAATGATGCTAGGAGATCATGGTATGCATATATACCAGTTGAATGTTCTAACAGAAGTAGTGGTAATAGCAATAGTAATAAAGCATCAATAGATCTAGGGATTGTTAACTTAGCCACAGTCTACGTTAGCAATGACGGTTCATGGTATTTGTTTAAAGGAGGATCTGTCCTATCAATATATGAGTATTATACTAAGATGATCTCTAGAATTCAGAAGATATTGGTTAGACACAAACAGATGAATAGTAGGAGACTAAGGTTGATTCATGAGAAGAGATTAAGATTTCTAAAACATGCATTAAATAGTATGATTAGGAAGATAATGAGTATTCTGAAAGAGAAGGGAGTAAATGAAGTAATAATTGGTTATCCAAAAGGTATAGCAAAGAATCATGGGAATAAATTAACTGTGAATCTCTGGAGTTATGAGTATACAATAAGGAGGTTCATGGAGATTGGTGAAGAATTAAGGATGAGAGTAATTATAACAGATGAAGCATATACTTCTAAAACATGTTCCCTATGTTGGGAAGCCCACAACGGACGCATAAAGAGAGGATTGTTCAAGTGTCCCAATATAGGGGAAGCGATAAACGCGGACTTGAACGGCGCAGTAAATATTCTACATATCCCCGAGTCAAGTATTAAGGGAAGCAATCCTATGGGAAGTATTCAAGCAGTAAATATTCTACATCTACATATCCCCGAGTCCCTAGGAACCAAGGGTAGAGGGAAGACTCTGGTGAGGGATAGGGGTAAATGGCTGAAGACCCAGCCTGCGGTCTACCGCTGGACGAGCG
>CAZLZM010000109.1:0-4486 GCA_964563995.1 uncultured Nitrosopumilales archaeon | reverse complement strand
AATGAACACCTTAGAAGCAAGAATCTCCCGACTTTAGTCGTGGAGAGTGTCAAAAAGTATTTATCTTGGAAGAAAGACCCCACCAGCAAGGGCGTGGATGAATCAAGAATAAATTTAAATAAAGTGATAATAAAGAAGGTAAATATGAATAATATTAAGCAGTATCATCATCAACAACAACTTAACTACAGATACAGAATATATCCTAATAGAGTATGTGAATCAGTATTAGAATCTAATCTAGAAGCTTGTAGATTTCTATACAATCATTTCATAGAGCAAGGTTATGATAACGAATACGATATGAGTAATAATGCATTACCAGAATTGAAGGAGTTATACGGGTTAAAGAACTATAATACAAAGATGTTACAGATGGTAAGTAAGAAGGTTGCTTCAATTAATAAAGCATTAAAGAGATTAAAGAATAATGGATACAGAGTAAGTAAGCCTATAAAGGATAAAGATAGATATGAGTATAACTCATTCACTTATAATCAGTCAGGCTTTAAACTGGTTCCTTGTCGTTAGAGTGAATTTAAGATACCATGAGGGTAACAAGTGCTGTTATACTTAAACTACTCTCCTTTACCCTAGCATTTGTTATATTTGATACACTGATAACCTACTACAGCATATCTCTTGAATGGATACCATCGTATTTGGAGACTAGCATAGTATACAATCTCTATGGGCTTGATGTATTCTTACTAGGCAAGTTAGTTATAGGTCCCCTAGTAGTTATCGTTTTCTATATTAAACTTAGGGATAGTAACTCTAAGTCATTTAATGCATACAATATAATACTACTAATATTTACTAGCGTATCATGGTTTGCTGTAATATCAAATCTGTTAGTGCTTATAGATGTTAGCAATCTAGATATTTATATGATAACTATTATACCAGTTAGTGTAACATTGCTAACATTGCATGGATTATGGTGGTTTAGGCTTAGCCATAGTTCATGAATTTAGTAGCACAGAAATAATATGATATTAATTTAGTTAATTGCTTATAATTTTAATAAATTGCACATAGATGAAGGTTTATAAATCTCATATAGCAATGGTTAAGCATGCTTAAGTTAGATGATATAGAGAGCGTGGCAAAGCAGTTAGAGGACAAAAGTGCTGAATACGTGCTTAGATGGGCTATAGATAGATTCCATCCTAAGATAGCATTTGCATCAAGCTTTGGAGCAGAGGATATGATTATAATAGATATGCTTATGAAGATTAGAAAGGATGTGAGGATATTCACTCTAGATACTGGAAGATTAAATCAAGAGACCTATGATGTTATGGATGCCATAAGGGATAGATACAATATAAGTATAGAGGTATACTTCCCAGATACTAAAGAGGTGGAGGACATGGTAAGAAAGTATGGCATGAATTTATTCTATCATAGCATAGAGTTAAGGAAGCTATGCTGTGAGATAAGGAAGGTTAGACCATTGAATAGAGCATTACAAGGATTGGATGCATGGATAACTGGGTTAAGAAGAGAGCAGGCAGATACAAGAGCAAGCATAGCAAAGGTTGAGATAGATACTCAGCATAATAACATAGTAAAGGTTAACCCATTGGCAGACTGGACATGGGATATGGTCTGGAATTACATAAGGAAGAACAACGTACCATACAACAAACTACATGATAAGGGTTATCCTAGCATAGGATGTGAACCATGTACTAGGGCAATAAAGCCAGGAGAGCACTTCAGAGCAGGCAGATGGTGGTGGGAACAGGGTACTTACAAGGAGTGTGGTTTGCATATCAACCCATTGAAGCAGAGTAAATGATAGAATATCAAGGTCAGATAAGATCTTTTTAATAAAGTTAATAGATTCGGTTTATCATTGGTGTGTATAATGAATACCCCTCACGGTAATAGACTTGTAGAGAGAGTACTAGATAAGAATGCTAAAAGAAGAGTTCTTGAGGATAAGGATATACCAAAGGTTAACATAAGTGCTGAGATAGCAAGTGATGTTGAGAATATAGCATATGGAATACTAAGCCCTCTTGAAGGTTTTCTTGGTAAAGATGATTTCATCAACGTTATAAAGCGTGGTAGGTTAAGCAACGATCTTCCGTGGACAATACCTATAGTTCTTGATGTTGATCCTACTATAGCAAAGAGCATGAAGGATGCAAAGGATGTACTGCTCTCATGCAATGGTAGAACTATAGCATTAATGCAGGTAGATGAATACTACACATACGATAAGATTGAGATGGCTAGGAGTGTGTATCAAACAACAGACCCTTCACATCCAGGCGTAGCAAAGGTACTTGCAATGCATGATACACTTGTTGCTGGAAAGGTATACCTTATAGAGGGTTTGCCTATAGATAGTAGATTAAGCAAGTATAGATTAACACCAATACAATGTAGAAGCATCTTTGCTAGCAAGGGATGGAAGAACATAGTTGGATTTCAGACTAGGAATATACCACATCTTGCACATGAAATGCTCCAAAAGTCAGTACTTAACTTCTTCGATGCACTATTTATCAATCCATTGATAGGCAAGAAGAAGCCAGGGGATGCAAAGGATGAGGTTATAGTAGAGGCTTACGAAGTGCTAATAGAGAATTACTACCCTAAAGATAGAGTATTGTTTGCTACCTTGCATACAGAGATGCGTTACGCTGGACCAAAGGAGGCTATACACCACGCAATAATGCGTAAGAACCTAGGGTGTACACATTTCATAGTTGGTAGAGACCATGCTGGTGTAGGCTCATTCTATAAGCCATTCGCTGCACAAGAGATATTCAAGGAGTACCCAGATCTAGGTATAGAGCCTATATTCTTCCCAGCATTCTTCTATTGCAAGAGGTGTATGGGTATAGTAAGTGAGAAGATGTGCCCTCATGATCCAAGCTTTAGGCTTGAACTAAGTGGAACAAAGTTAAGGAGCATGATAAGCAAAGGAGAGAGGCCTTCAGAGTTGCTAATGAGACCGGAGGTTATTGATGTTATAATGCGTTACAAAGAACCCTTTGTTACATAAGTTATTTAATTTAATTTAATCTTTATTGAAATCCTTGCGCTGTAAGACTATAAAGTACTCGCCCTCATATACATTCTTATAGAATTTATATAGTTGATCTAATCTATCAAGCCAGTACTTTGATACGTTAACAGCATCGCTATCAGGATACTTGCTTATAACTATAATATCATCATATAACCATGGTCTCTTGAATGAATCCTTCCAAGTAGAAGCTTCTATTATCTCATCGTACATACTTAGCTTAATCCAACTTGAGAGTATTATCCTATGTTCTTGCATAGATCCTGTTATAATCATTACCTTTGGATAATGTATCGAATTGCTAAAAGCATAATTCTCTTTTAAGAACTCTCCTACCCTTATGGATTCTAGTGTTTTGCTATATGTGTAGCCATCTTTAGCATCAAGGTATGTGATTATCCCTGTGCTATCTTTATTAGTTAAAGTACTAATATATTGCTTCAAGTCACTAATAATTATAATATTATTATAATTACCGTCTTCACGGTGGTAATGAAGCAAAGGTATGAATATTAGTTGATATGCAAATGCTAGTATAAGGAGTGCCTTAGCAGTAGCAGTAGTATTTACACTATTAATATTAAATCTACCATAACCATTAAAACCATCTGCAGTTAAAAGTATAAGCAATGGTGCTATAAGTACTACAAACCTTGAGTTGAACCAAAAATCCATCTCTCCTACCCCTATTATCATGCTTACTATAGTAAATACTGCTGGTAATGCTAGATATAGGTAAAGTATTATCATACACCTCTCTCTATGAAGCAAAGATGAGACCAATGCATATGCTAATAGAGGACCGTAGAAGATTACCGCGTTGATTCCATACACACTAATAACATTTAATGGTTGAAGGAATAGTTTCTCTCTATACTCCCTGTGTGATGCTTGCCATGCAGCGGAGTAGTATTGAGCATTAGCAAACTCTAATGCATCGCCATAGGTGTAATAGTTGTAGAGTAACCATGATAATATCCCTGATGATGTTATTAGCAATGATATTAAAAATGTTATTGGTCTTAGGGTAGTTTGAGATTGAGATATGCTATAATTATTGTAGCCCTTGCTAGAAGCATTATTACCATCTATAACATATGGTCTATCCTTTACTCCACCTCTACTTCTCTTACTAATTATAACTGCTATTAGATAGGCTAGTAAGAATGCTACTAGAATCCAGCCTTCATACCTAGTTAAGGTTGCTAAAGCAATAAATAATGAGCATAATAATATATTATGTCTTGCACTATAATCTTGCATGAATCTGTAAAGATAGAATGCAGATGCTGTAAAGAAGAGCATGAAGCATGCTTCTGTCATAGCAACTACACCTAGATATAATATGTTGAGGTTTAATGGATAGAGCAAGGATAATGATAATAATAGTAGTAAAGACATCTTACTACCATTTCTAGCATAACTGTTCTTCAGTTT
>CAZLZM010000108.1:0-4504 GCA_964563995.1 uncultured Nitrosopumilales archaeon | reverse complement strand
TGCCAGAACCTCCCAAGGAAGTTCAAGTTCAACTTTGCATGCTGTGATGAGCATAGTTATGCTAGGATAGCAGATGTTGGTCTAGTGCCAGTGGTAAAGGATGATGGCAAGGGCAATTTAGTAAGAGGGTTCAAGGTTTACATAGGAGGGGGCTTAGGACCAGCATCATATCTAGCAGAGCAGTTGGAAGAGTTTACACCAGAGGATATGCTCTTGCCTACTGCAATGGCTGTTATAAGGTTATTCGATAGACTTGGTGATAGGGAGAAGATGCATAGGAATAGGATGCGATATCTAGTGCATGACATGGGGTTTGAGAAGTTTAAAGAGCTTGTATTGAAGGAGAGGAGTATAGTTAATCTAACCAAATCGGTATTGGTTAAGTTAGATCTTAAAGATAAGAGACCCCTGCTAAATGATGATGGATATGATCATATTGAGTTTAAACCATTCAACACTCCAGATGGATTTAGTAGATGGTATAATGGCAACGTTGTTAAGCAGAAGCAGAGAGGATATGTTACAGTGCTTATACCATTGCAGGCAGGGGATATAACTGCTAGACAATTAAGAGCACTAGCAAATATATGCAGGGAGTTCTCCTTAGAGAGGCATGTTATTACAACTCCATGGCAAGGTTTTGCTATTAGATTTGTTCTAGAGTATAGATTGGTTGAGTTATACAATAGATTGAAGGAGGTAGGATTAGCAAACTATGGTGCCCTAGGGATAACATCAGTTATAGGTTGTACAAGTACAACCTCTTGCAATCTAGCAATAACCAATGCGCATAGGTTAGCGAAGGAGATAAGGAGCAAGTTGATAGAACAAGGGCTTGATATGGATCAAGCATTAAATGATACTACAATAAAGTTAAGTGGATGCCCAAACTCATGTGGTCAACATATGATAGCTACCATAGGCTTCTTTGGTGCTGCTATAAGGATAAACAATACTCTTACTCCAGCATACAACATGCTCCTAGGGGGCAAGATAGGTAAGGATACTGCTTTAGGTACAATAGTAGCAAAGGTTCCAGCAAAGAGGGTCTTAGATGTTATACTTAAATTGATAGAGATCTATAAGCAAGAGCGTAGCAATGGTGAGTCATTTGCTGCATGGATAGATAGAGTGCTAGATGGCAAAGGTAGTAGCAATGTTAAGGATATACATGCACTGAAGGCAATAATAGATGAGGTTTCAAAGTTACCAGAGCCAGATAAGGAGCCAGAGGCTTACATGGATTATGGTAGTGACAACAGGTTCGTAGTAAGGACTGCAAGAGGTGAGTGTGCTGCTTGATGCTTGTAAGAAGGTATCCAGTACTAGTTGAGCCTGAGGAGTTATCTAAGCGTATAAGAGATAAAGATCCAAGTATACTCATAATAGATGTTAGAAGAGAGGAGGAGTATATGAAGGAGCATATACCAAATGCTGTCTCACTACCCTTGACAAGAGTTATAGAGAGCATGGATACATCAGCGTTAGCAAGGCTATTTGCTAGCATAGGTTTAGATATAATGAGTAAAGATAATGATAGTAAGGATAATACTATGCATGTAATAGTATACGATGACACATTTGGTGCATTAGCATCAAGGGTTGCATGGACCATAGAGTATCTAGGGTATGAAAAGGTATCACTATTAGCAGTTACTTATAGTATATGGAAAGAGTTGGGTTTTGATGTTGAGTATGGTAAGAGCAATGGTAGTAATAGCTTAATAGCAACCAGTAATAGTAACAATAATAACATTACAAGCATAAAAGTGAATAGCAGTATACTAGCAGAGTATGAGTATATAAAGAATATAGTTGAGGGCAAGGTTACCAAGAGCAGGTTATTGGATGTTAGAGAAAGGTTGAACTACCTTGATAATCATATACCAAATGCCATAAACATACCATGGAAGGCATTCTCTGCAGAGGATAGGATACTTAAGAGCAGAGAAGATATATCAAGGTTGCTAAGGAATCGTAAGATTAGTATGAGTGATGAGATTGTAGTATATTGTGGTAGTGTTGGTACCTTATCTGGATTATCATACTATGCACTAAGGTTAGCAGGGTATAGTAATGTTAGATTGTATGCAAAGTCATTGAAGGAATGGAGATCACTGAACCTTCCATTGGAAGGGTTCAAGAATGCACATTACTGGGATCTATCTGCAGAGTAGTTAAAAATGAAAATGATTCAAAAATAATATAGGGCATTATTATTAGTATAAATATTTCTTCTCTAACATCTTTAACTCATCTAATCCAACTAGTTTATTGAACTCATTAAACGTTAATAGTTTATGCATTATACTCTTAGTATCCTTCCTAGACTTGAGCAGTGTAAGTGCATCAATTATTGCATAGGCAGATGCAAATATAGCTGTCAAGGGGAAGAGTATGAACCTATAACCTAATCTTTCCAACTCATCTATGCTTAGCAATGGTGTCTTTCCTCCCTCTATCATGTTTGCTACTGTTGGAGCTTTAACCTCTCTGCATATCCTTACCATCTCATCTATACTCCTAGGAGCCTCTATGAAGACAAGATCAGCTCCAACTCTAGCATACTCATTTGCTCTATCTATAGCCTCATCTAAACCAAGAGGCTCTAATGCATCTGTTCTAGCAACAACTATGAACTCATTGCTACTTCTAGCATCTAATGCAGCTTTAAGCTTCTGTATGTACTCATCTCTAGCAATAACCTGTTTGCCTTGCATATGACCACATCGTTTGGGCCATAGTTGATCCTCAAGGAATATACCCTTTACTCCAGCATCCTCAAGTTCCCTAACTACCCTTCTTACAGTTAAGGCATTGCCATACCCAGTATCTATATCAACTATCAATGGTATGCTTATAGTCTTGGCTATCCTCCTTGCCTGCTCTATAACCTCACTAGCAGTAAGCAGTCCATAGTCTGGTAAGCCTAACATGCTTGCGGATACACTATACCCAGACTGGAATACCGCCTCAAAGCCTAACTGTTCTGCTATCTTTGCACTTAGAGCATCATAAACTCCAGGTACAACTATTGCATTATTATTATTATTATTCTTTATTCTATCGATTAAAGGTGTTGAGTCTTCTGTCATCCAATAGTATTGCATAAATAATATAATAAAAATTATCTGCATATGAGTATAGATCTGCTTATAAGGGATGCTAAGGTTGTAATACCTAGCATAGGTATAGTAGAGAGGAATATTGCTATAGATGATGGTAAGATCAAGGATTTAAGTGTAGATAGGCATTATGATGCAAGTGTTAAGATAGATGCATCTAACCTATATGCAATACCAGGGCTTATAGATCCTCACGTGCATTACGGTGTATTTACTCCAATAAACCTTGCTGCAGAGAGCGAGTCAAGGAGTGCAGCAGTGGGAGGGGTAACCACTATGGTAAGGATGCTTAGGCTGTATGCTAGGTATACAGATAAGCTAAGAGCTCACCTTGATGCAAGCAAAGATTCCCATTACGTAGATTATGCTTACCATGCATCAATACTCATGGATGAACATCTTGAGGATGAAGAGTTAGAGTACTGTATAAGGAATGGGATAACATCATTCAAACTTTACATGAACCTAAAGGGTGAGTTAGGAGGCATATACATGGATATGGATCCTTACACAAGTAGACTTACTTATGCTAAGGTTAATACTACTAGAGAGATGGTAGAGAGGGCAATAAGCAAGGTATCTAAGTTAGGATGCTTAATGCTTGTTCATGCAGAGGATCCAGATATATGCTATACTGAGATGCTAAAGTGTAAGGAGCAAGGGTTAGATGGTCTCAAGGCATGGTATCATGCTAGACCAAGCATAGCAGAGTACAATGCTATAATGTATATAGCTGATCTTGCAAGCAAGTACAATTCTAGAGTGTATATAGTTCATGTAGGCTCTTCTTTAGCATTGGATGCACTTGTAGATGTAAAGGCTAAGGGGTTAAAGATCTATGCCGAGACATGTCCTCACTACCTTACACACACATATGAGTTTGATATAAGGGGGAAGGTTGTACCCCCTCTAAGGAGTAAGGAGGATACTGCTAGGGTATGGAATGCTTTAGCCTCTGGGTTGATAGATTGCATGGGAACAGATCACGTTGCCAATAGGCTTGAGATGAAGATAGTAGATAACAGTGTATGGAATGCTTTGGCAGGATTTCCAGGGTTAGCAACCATGCTACCGGTGCTTCTTAGCGAAGGGGTTAACAAAGGGAGGATAACTCTAGAGCAATTAGTTAGGGTAACAAGCCTTAATACTGCTAAGATATTTGGGTTAAAGGAGAAAGGTATGTTAGAGTCAGGCTACGATGCTGATATAGCGCTTATAGATATAAAGAAGGAGCAGAGGGTTGACCATGAAAAGCTCTTCTCATATTCTAATTACTCCATATACGATGGAATGCTTCTTAGGGGATGGCCTGTATATACTATAGTTAGAGGTAGCATAGTTATGGAGCATGGCAATATTATAGGCAAGAAGGGATATGG
>CAZLZM010000107.1:0-4507 GCA_964563995.1 uncultured Nitrosopumilales archaeon | reverse complement strand
ATTCAACCAATCCATATGAGTATTAATAAAGGTTAATAATGTTATCTTGGCAGTCACTCAATTAATCCCCATCCTTACGGATGGAGTCTTCAGTGTTAAAGTATTGCTTTTAAACATGATACTATCGTGAAATTAGTTGCTAAATGCATTTATTTGCTAACTACATAATATTTATTCTATGCGTATATACGAGTATGTAGTACTCAAGTTAGCAAAACATTGGGTTGCTGGTTCAACTCTAGATGAAGCAATATCTTATGCTATCAATGCAAATTCGTTAAATATTAATGCAATAATAAATTACTTAGGTGAACATGTAACTGATAGAAAGGAAGTAGAAGCTAACGTAAATGAGTATATAAGACTAGTAGATGCCATCCATGATAACAATATACGAGCCTCAATATCATTGAAGTTAACACAGATAGGGCTTGATATGAACTATGACGAATGCTTAAGCAATGTTAAGAGAATAATAGAACATGCTTATAGATATAATATCTTCACATGGATAGATATGGAGGAATTCAAGTACTATGAGGACACAGTAAGTATATATCTTAACATACTCAAGTTGTATAAAGGTTCTGTTGGGTTAGCCTATCAAGCCTATATAAGAGATAGCAGTTTAGATATAATGCGTATAGTTGAGGCTAAAGGTGTGATGAGATTGGTTAAGGGTGCTTATAGAGAGGAAGAAAACATAGTGTATAGGAGTAAGAGACAGGTAGATAATAACTTTAGGAGACTTATGCGTATACTTTTCAAGCATGCAGATAGATTCGCTATAGCTACTCATGATAAGAGTATAATAGATGAGGCGATCGAGTTAAGTAACAGGTATGATAAGAACAAGGATAGGGTAGAGTTTCAGATGCTCAAAGGTATAAGGGATGATCTTAAGCTAGAGCTGGTTAAGCAAGGTTACAGAGTAGCAGAGTACATACCATATGGTAGCAATGTATCAGCATATGCTATGAGGAGGCTAAAGGAGAAACCTAGAAACCTACTCCTCCTAGCAAGATCGCTACTCCCCTAATCTCATTAATAATAGACATAAGTATTTAGGTAAGTTTTAATTAGGGTTAAAAGAATGAACATAATAGAGAATATCATTAAAGATATAAATGTATATTCATGGTGATGTTAATGATCAATAGTTATTCAAACAATGATAATACACCAGATAGCAGATTATGTTGGCATATATGGAAGATAACAACTTGGTGTTACTGTTGTAGCCATTGTGAATCATGCTGTAAGAGAGCATGTAACTGCTATAGATGCAAGCATATAAACTACGATACAATTAATAAGAATATCATAACTCTTGATAATAAAAAGACCGAAACAATCAATAAATAATTACAATAAAATAATAAATAATATTAAATATATGACCATATCAAATTGGACGTATTAAACTATTAAGAACATATGGTCTGGCTTTGTTCACGCATGAACAATGGTAGATAATACTTGCTACCTGTGCCCTTTCCACTTATACCAGAGTACTTCCAACCAACGAATGGCTGTGAACCAACCATTGCTCCGGTTGTAGCACTTCTTGATCTATTTACATAGACTACACCAGCCTCTATACCATCCAAGAAAGCAGTTATCTCATCATTATTCCTACTATATATACCAGCAGTAAGAGCATATATACTATCGTTACACATTGCTAATGCATCTGAGAACTCATCATATACAATTACTGCAAGGAATGGTAAGAATAGCTCCTCCCTAAGTATCTCATGCCCATGAGGAACATCGCTAACTATAGTAGGCTCAACATAATATCCATACTTTAGATCATTAGAGGAAACATGCCTTGCACCATACAATACTTTGCATTCCCTGCCTGCTATGCTAGAGTACTTTGCGTACTTTTCATAAGCTGCCTTGTTTATCAATGGACCCAAAAACGTATCCCTTTCTATTGGGTTGCCAACCTTTAATGTAGATGTATAATCTATAAGTGTAGAGAGGAACTCATCGTAGATTGATCTATGAACATAAACCCTTGAGCATGCGCTACACTTCTGACCAGAGTAACCAAATGCAGCCCTTGCTACCCCTTCAGCAGCCTTCCTTATATCTGCACTAGAAGTAACTATAGTTGGGTTCTTACCTCCCATCTCTGCTATAACTGGTTTTGGTCTCTTTGCATTGCTAGTATAATATATACTTAAACCAACCTCTTTTGATCCAGTGAATACTATACCATCTATATCATTACTTGCTACTAATACATTACCTATGCTGCTACCAGAACCTGTAACTAAGTTAAGTGCACCATAAGGTAAACCAGCCTCATACATTATTTTACATAATTTGAGTGCTGATAAAGGAGTATCACTTGCTGGTTTTAATACTACCGTGTTACCAGTTATAAGTGCAGCACTACACATCCCACTGGTTATAGCTAAAGGGAAATTGAACGGTGATATAACTGCAAATACACCATATGGCTTCATAATACTATAGCAAGTCTCATCTGGATATGCGCTCTTCATAACTCTAGTGTAACCTTCATTAGCCTCCATCTCCTCTGAATAGTAACGCATGAAGTCTATAGCCTCATCCACATCTGCCATAGCCTCATATCTATTCTTACCATTCTCATATGTTAGCAGTGCAGCAAGTTCATACTTGCTATTGCTCATTATATCTGCTGCTCTTCTTATTATTCTAACCCTCTCCTTGTAATCTAACCTACTCCACTCCTTGAATGCACTTTTAGCCTCCTTTACTGCTTGTATAACATGCTCTTCAGTAGCAGATGGGAACCTTGCCACTGTGATTCTTACATCTATAGGAGAGGTATCGTTGAATAGATGGTTTGAAGCTACCTCTTTACCGCCTATAAGCATAGGGTAATCCTTACCCAGCTCTTTTTGGATAGATGCTATACTCTCTTCATACCTCTCATGAAATAGCTCATGCTCCTCTCTAGCAAGTAACTTAAAGTATGTTAGCTCATGCTCGAACATAATTATAACTATACTAATGGAGTAATATAAACCCAGATACTATACTAGTGTAATAAAACTAGTACATAGGCTCATAGTGTATAGTTACAATAGCATTTAACCTTTCCCTTATCTTGCTCTCTATCCTACTTACCATCTCATGTGCCCTCTCTATACTCATGTTGCTATCTAATTTACAATGTATATCAAGCATTAGAACGCTGTTGCATTTGTAAGCATTAATCTTGCTTATATACTTTATACCCTCCTCATATGCTATACTCTTAACTACACTCTCAAGCATATTGATATCGTTAATCTCAACTATATCTTGCATAGTACTAATGAAAGGTTCTACATGTACTGTAATACTCTTGACATCGATATTGTATGCTTTTATCTTACTTTTAATTGCATCCTCAACATCATCTGCTATACTATGAGCCTCATGAAGTGTAAGATCCTTATCAACCTGAATATGCATAGATACTATAATGCTAGAATTGCTCTTGGATATGAGCAGATTATGAATATTCTTAACGCCCTTAATACCAAGAACAGTCTCTTCTATTATACGCTCTATCTTAACATCTTGCTCCGGCTCAAAGTGAACCATGACTGAACTTGCATTAGTTCTACTCATAACTGCATGCTCAACCTCACTGCTTATCATATGAGCCCTATTGAATGTTATATCATTTGATAGTACAACGGTAACATCTGCAAGTATATCTTTACCTATCTTTCTCATCCTTATATCCTTACATGCCTTTACACCTTCTACACTTAATACAGCATCTCTAGCCCTTGCTACTAGCATTGGATCTATAGTATCGGTTAACTCCAAAGCAGATATGTATGCTAGTCTTGATGATAGGAATACTATCATGGATGCTAACGCCATTGATGCTATACTGTCCGCAATGTATATTCCGTAACTTGCTAGTATCAATCCTACAAGTGCTACAATAGATGAGCCTAGATCAGACAATGCATCATAGAACCCAGTCTTTATGCTCTTACTCTCATGCATGTTACTCTTTAGTATCAATAACCTGAACAAGGCTACTATTATAGCGGTTATAACCGCATAGAATGCTATCTCATTGGGGATTACATGCTCACCTTCTAGCATATGTATGACAGACTCTCTTATTATTAACATGGCTATTACAGATAGCAATATACCCCCTATAAGCCCTGCAACGGTCTCTATCTTACCATGTCCATAAGTATGCTCTTGATCCCTGGGCTTCATGCTCCATGTAAGCATAAGTAGGAGTATTGAGGTAAGTAATGCATCAAGGGTAGCATGCATACCATCTACTAGTACTACCATAACATTACTTACCAAGCCTATTATTACCTCAACTACTGCGACAGCTATTATTACTATTAGAGATAAGAGTAAAGCACTCCTCTGACCCATGCTCTGAAACGATATGAGCACGTATCATGTTTCTCTACAGGGTAATAATAAGATATAAAATAATATGCTATTGTATAAATAAATACAAAAGCATTAAGCAAAT
>CAZLZM010000106.1:0-4642 GCA_964563995.1 uncultured Nitrosopumilales archaeon | reverse complement strand
GTATCTTTACTTTCGATACTCCTTATAACCTTTAATTGTCTTCTATACATGTTAAGTATCTCATCGACAGTAGTTGCGTCTTCAGCTTTCTTATCATCCCTTACTCTACCAGTGAACTTTGGGAACCTTAAGGCTAAACCATTACCCTCTCTTATAATATTCAATGCACATGTATGTAAAGGGCTTAAGGTTATCTCTGATGCTATAACCTCTATAACTATCTTTGGTTCAAACCATACATCTGCCTCAAACTTAGAGTTTACCCTAGCATGTCTATGCTTTATCTTATAATCGTTAAGCATTGTATATAATCTATCTAGATCCTCATCAGTAAAGCCTGTACCTACCTTGCACGTTGTATAGAATGTATCGTCCTGCTTGTTATATGCTGCCAAGAGTAATGCCCCATACCTTCCTGCTCTTCTACCTTTTCCATGGAACGCCCCTACTATAACTAGATCAAGTGTATCTGCCAACTCACTCTTATACTCCCTCTTCAATTTAACCCATGCATAACCCCTTGCCCCTGCTCTATAGTTGCTCTCAAGGTCTTTAAGCATGAGACCCTCACAGCCTTCATTCACTGCTTTAAACATGTAATCTTCTATGCTTTTTACATCCCTTGCTATTATCATTGGAACAAGTCTAACAAGGTTGTGGCTGCTTATAATACTCTCAAGTATACTCCTTCTCTCCTTGTATGCTAAATCGGTACAGTCTTTACCGTTCAGATAAAGCACATCGAATAGGTTCAATGCTATAGGGTACTCCTTCATAGCCTCTTCTATTCCATACTTCCTCCTTCTATGCATAAGCTCTTGGAATGGGAGATACTCTTCAGTATCAGGATTCACTGCAACTACTTCCCCTTCAACTATAACCTCATCTGCATTAACATACTTTATAACATACTCTACCGCATCTGGATAATGCATGGTTATATTCTCTAACCTCCTTGAGAATAACATAACCTTATCCTTTAACTTGTGTATCTGTAACCTCTCGCCATCTAACTTATACTCGGCAGAGCATATTCCTCCCATTCTCTCCAACGCCTCCTGTGCACTCGATACCCTTTCAGCAAGCATTGGTCTTATAGGCCTAAAGAGTTTTATCTTTAACTCTTTTACAGCATCTATGCCTTGCTCTACTAGTATCTTTGCTACTAAGCCAAGATCACTTGTTATATTGTATGCCCTCTCTAGTATATCTCTGTTCTCTTTACTATCTGTGAATGCTAATGCTAGTGCATCTAGTATGGTGTAATCTGCTATACCAAGCCTTAACTTACCTGTTATTATCTTTAGTATATACTTGCCCTCTATTGGCTCTGCATCGTTAAGAAGATTGCATATGTACTTTATCTTTGCATCCTGCGATCCTTCACCTTTCAATGATGCTATCTTCTCAAGCGTTGAATAAACCCTATCCACTGTTAAACTCTCCTTAAAGAATACTGTTTGTACTCTCTTTGCTAATGCTTGTTCAGCTGTATCCCCTATGTCTCCACTCCTAATATACATCTCTTCTATAATACCTAATGGTAAGCCAGAGGATATAGATAATGCCCTTAATGCAAGTTTATCAGCAACGCCTAACTCTAAACCTTCATACTCTGGCTTCACCTTTCCTAGCATTATATAAACAACTTTATCTATAATGTCTTTTGGTACTCTCCTTAGTATTCTAACTATTATATCTGTTAACTCTAATCTTTTGCTAGTATTCTCCATTGCATTAAACTCCCTTGCTATAGTAAAGAAATCCATAGCAGCATTATTATCAATAAAGATTATTATTCATTGCTGATCATTTAGAATACTTCATTCTTGATTACAGGCAAGTACACGTTAAGATTTTAAAATGAAAATAGAGTTAACTAAGATTAAGATAATAAATTAAATTAATATAATCATTTTCAATATATAAATAACATGGGCGGTGCGGGGAAGAAGCCTATAAGCGCTGAGGCTAAGAGGCAACTTAGAGAACAACAGGCTCAAGCAGAGAAGGATAAAGAGAAGGGTAAGAGAGGAGAAGAGAAGGTCAAGGGTTCTATTAATGTTGATGAGAAGCAGGTTATTAGTATACTGCATTCTCTTAAAGCAATAACGCCCCAAGCAATAGCAAGGAGTACAGGTATAAGAGTGTCTGTAGCAAATGCAATTCTTAAGAGGTTAGAGGATGAAGGTGTTGTTAAGAGGTTTGGAGGTTATAGCGGGCATTATGTATATCAATTGGCTAATAATAAATAAATAGATAGGTAAACAAGTTGTAAGAAACAGAATAGAAATAAATAAAATTTGTTTATTACTTAACTTTACCATATATTATACATGATGTTATGTAAATCGACTGTTATTGTTAACTTGCTCTAACATTCCGTATATTAAACGGTGCCACATTCATGTTTATGAACTCTTCTATCCTGAACTTTATATCGCTTGGACTAAGATCCTCCATTCCAGGAGAGCCAACATCGAATGTTATCTTGTTACTTGTTACATTTATGTTTGTAACAGTTAGATCTGCATACTGGTGTGCTATCTCTTCTATGTATGCTCTTGCTTGATCTATGTTGGATACATTTGATACATCCAGCTCTACTTTAACAGCTTTCATCTTTGCTGTTGTTGCTGCTGGAGTTGTCTTTGCAGCTTCTAGAGTAACAGTTGTTAACCCTCCAACGTTAAGCTTTCGTATATTAAACGGTGCCACATTCATGTTTATGAACTCTTCTATCCTGAACTTTATATCGCTTGGACTAAGATCCTCCATTCCAGGAGAGCCAACATCGAATGTTATCTTGTTACTTGTTACATTTATGTTTGTAACAGTTAGATCTGCATACTGGTGTGCTATCTCTTCTATGTATGCTCTTGCTTGATCTATGTTGGATACATTTGATACATCCAGCTCTACTTTAACAGCTTTTACTGTTGTTGCCATCATTAAAGAGATAGCTAATAAATTATATAAACTTTTTAGCCATTAAGGATGATCTTTTAGGTATTTTTCTTAACAAGTTTTCTATAATTGTACGGTTTAGATATGTAATTTCTCCTCTATAGGATAAAATATTTTATCTTTGAGTAAAGATCATTGGTATATCATTCTTCTTGGATTATACCCCATAGTTTAAGCAACTGTTTATCAAAATCTTGTACTTGGGTATCTGATAACCTCTCCCCACAATTCTTATGGTAAGCTATACTTCGCAGACCTTCAAGTTTAAACTCTACCTCATAGAAGTGCACCTTTGGGCATCTACACATATTCAATACTCTTACGGTATCTATCTATAAAGTCTTTTCTACCAAAGGATATATATTACAAACTATACTAAATGGGCATGATAAAGATAAAGAAGGTAAGTATACTAGGCTCTGGTGTAATGGGTCATGGAATTGCACAGGTATCAGCTATAGCAGGTTATCATGTTACAATAAGGGATATAGATCAAGCATTCTTAGACAAGGCAATGGATAAGATAAAGTGGAGTCTAAGTAAGATGGTTGAGAAAGGCAAGATAGCAAGTAGTGATACGCAAAGCATACTATCCAGAATAACTACAACGGTTAGTCTAAAAGATGCTGCAGATGCTGATATTATAATAGAGGCTATACCAGAGGATATGAGGCTAAAGAAGGATGTGTTCTCTGAGCTTGATAGACTTGCTGATGTAAGGACTATATTCGCATCTAATACAAGCACATTGCCTATAACTGAGATAGCAAGTGCTACTAGCAGGGAAGATAGGTTCATAGGAATACACTTCTTCAATCCTCCTCAACTTATGCAACTTGTAGAGGTGATCCCAGGTGCAAAGACAAGTAGAGATACTGTAAGTATAGCATTAGAGTATGTTAAAAGTTTAGGTAAAGAGCCTATACTCTGTAGGAAGGATGTTGCTGGATTCCTAGTTAATAGGATATTCATACCATTAGTGCATGAGGCAGCATGGGAGATCTTAGAGAACAAGGTTAGCATGAGGGCTATAGATGCAGCATTCAAGTTCAAGCTTGGTTTCCCCATGGGCATATTTGAGTTAGCTGATTATACAGGACTTGATGTTATTTACAAGGCAAGTAAGGAGATGCTTCAAAGGGATAGCAAGGTTCTTAATCCATGCCCATTAATAGATGAGTTGTTCAGTAAGGGATTGTATGGTCAGAAATCAGGTAAAGGGTTCTATGAGTATAGCAAGGATAAGTATGAGAGGGTAGAACTTAAGCGGGAAGATGCTGAACATTATGAACCATTAAGGCTTATAGCAGTAGCAGTTAACAATGCGTCATGGTTAGTTAGCAATGATGTTGCTAGTAGAGAGGATGTAGAGAAAGCATTAATGTTAGGGATGGGGCTTAAGGAGGGCCTGTTTACTATAGCTGAACGCTTTGGTTACCCAAGGATAGTGCAGATACTCAATAAACTTGCAGAGAGAAGTAAATTCTATGAACCAGATAGGTATCTACTTAATTTAATTACGGACAAGTGAGCTACCCCGCCTTAAAAGGCGAGGCTTCTTGGTTCATAGATCTTAGGATCTCTCCAAGCGTAACTTCCCCAAGCTCCTTGGGTAGTATCTTTAGTAGGATTTGTATTCCTCTTTTCAAATGGATATACGCTGAATTCAAATCTC
>CAZLZM010000105.1:0-4661 GCA_964563995.1 uncultured Nitrosopumilales archaeon | reverse complement strand
TTTACGCTTGGGGAGATCCTATCAGGGTCTATGAACCAAGAAGCCCCATCCGTAATGGTGGGGTAGCTCACAGTACATCTATCTGTACCCGATCTATTACTTGTTACTGTTATAAACTATAAACTAAATAATTATAAATAACAAGAGTACTGAGTGTTCTTATGGTTAAGGTACTTGTAGGCAAAGTGAGTGAGATACCAAGTGGTAATATGGTGCATGCAAACGTTAATGGGAAGGATGTTTTGATCGCAAATGTTAATGGTACATACTATGCAGTATCCGATATATGCACTCATGCTGGTGCAAATCTACACGAGGGTAGGCTTGATGGAGTATACATAACATGTCCATGGCACCATGCAATATGGAATGTAACCAATGGTCAGCTTGTTAAATTCCCTGTAAAGTTGAAGCCTTTAGAGGTATACAAGGTGATAGTTGAAGATAATAATATATACATAGAGATAATTAACCAAAATAAATAAAAATTAAATAAATAATGAAATGGCTATCTACATTTTCTTCTTTCTCTCTACTGTTAATGATACCTCAACTTTCTCAGTCTCAGGTTTGCATGCCTTTATATGTGTATAGTACTCATCATACTCCATTAACTTACCACATACCTCACATCTTATGGCATGACACATAAGTAATTCAATAGTAGAGCTTGTACTTAAATGCTACTTTAACATAGCTTGGTATTGCTAAATTATATAAAAATTATCTGCTTAAGGAATTCTCTAGAAATTAATATTAATCATTATTAATTTAATAATTTATTTTGATATAATCATTAATTATGGACCGGGCGGGATTTGAACCCGCGACCTCTCGCTGGTTCTAGCATGCACACATTTATTCATGTATATGATTAGCATACTAGAACCACCCGCGTGCAAGGCGGGCATTCTACCGCTGAACTACCGGCCCACTATAACAATCCTTTAAGTATAGAATTTAATTTTAACGGTTACCAACAAATAAATAAAACAATAATAGATAAATGTTACTAGATCGTTGTACCATAATACCTAAATTAAGTATAATAGTGCCCATCGATATGCTATACCTACTCTCATTACTTGCTTTAGTAATGCTGCTCTTAAATGTTCCTCTAGCAAGTGTAGTATATGCACATGGTTTAGGTAAAGAGACTATTGGTCCAAAGAGAGTTGGTGATAGGCTGATATCATTAGATGTAAGCTTGCAGCCAGAGATACGTGATGCAGATAAACCAGTTGATATAACGCTAAGATTAAATGCTATAGATGAAGAGAGTAAGAACCTTATTAAAGGTATATTAGTGTATGATATAACAATTAACAAGTTTGCTGATAATAAAATATTCAAAGAGAGGTTCCATACAGCACAGGATCAAGATACATTAACCGTTGTATTCAAGCCTAATGCTAATCTAACTGAGGCAAGTATAGTGAAAGGTGTAGTTGTAAGTAATATGGGTTATGAGAGTTATGATGACAAAGGGATTATAATTGAAGGACCATTATTCCTAGATGCGGGGCTTTATATATTAACCATAGATTTACTTGCTATAGATTCTAATTTCTTAAGTGAGCCTGTAACATACATAGCAAAGTTAACTATAGCCGAGCATAAGATATGGAATATCTCATATGAAGATATTACAGGTAGTATAGAGACCATATCTTACTTCGATAAGGTAAGGGATCTAAATATATACAAAGATAGCAATGGTAACTATAGGATAGATGCTATATCTAACTTCTCTTGGAGCAGAGATTTCATTAAGGATGTACCGTTGCTACATTTCGAGTACTATATACCAAAAGAGATGCATGAACTTGCTATGAGAGAGTTGAAAGGTTATATTAATGGTATAGAAGTACCAGTATTCATCGATAGGGCTGCTGGGAATTATGTTATAGTACATTACATGATACAAAATAATAAGATGCTAGATATGGTAAATCATGTACCTAATGATAGTAAAGATAAGCTTATCTTTAGCATTGTTACAGGTAAGCTAGTAGAGGGTTTAGAAAGTAGTAGTACTGATGGTAATGTAAGCAATATAGACTTTAGCAAACTTATATGGTCAGAGCCCATACAGATTAAGAGCAGCAATAACTCATTCGTAGTAGAGGTTATGTATGCTCCAGTGGAACCTAATATAAATACTCCAGTTGTATTTAAGATAAAGCTTTATAATGCTAATAATATGCAAGAGATAACTAGCCTTAGGTATGATATCATGCTGTATGATAGCAATGGGAATCATATGGCTAATACGCATAGATCTGTTCAGACAAAGGATACACAGATATACAATATAAATGAGTCAGGTACATACAAGGTTGTACTTGCTAATATAAATAAGAGTGGTGAAAGTGCTTCATTTACAATAACTGTAGTACCAGAATTTCCTGTTGCATTACTAGTAATGAGCATAGCATTAGTAAGTGTTATAGTAATTACAAGAAAGTTATATAAGATATAATAAATTCACTATAACTATAATTATAACAAATTAATAAAAATGTTCATAGTTTGAGGAAACGAATGTCAATAATCTTGCTACATTCTTTATGTCTTGAATTAATATTGACCTTAACCTTGAATTATATATTGCTGCTGCAGGGTGATATGTTGTAAAGCATATACACTTAATATCTTCGATAACCTTGATTACAAACTTGCCTCTATGATCCTTGAATCTTCCTCCAACTATTGCATCATGTGCTGTTTGTCCTAGAAGACACAATATCTTTGGTCTTACAACCTTGATCTGTCTCCTCAAGTAGTTCATACATACATCTATTTCATCTCTTCTAGGCTTCCTGTTGTTAGGAGGTCTACACTTAACAACATTTGTTATAAATATACTATCCCTTCTTAACCCAGCATAAATTAACGCTTGATCAAGTACCTTACCTGCTAAACCAACAAATGGTCTACCTAAGGCATCCTCATTTGCACCTGGCGCCTCGCCTATAAGCATCAGTGTAGCATAGCTGAACCCTTCCCCTGCTACTGCATTACTCCTATACAATGCTAATCTGCATAGTGTACATACTCTTACCTCTTGTTCTATAGTATGTAATGTATCCATAAGATTAATTATTGCTAATTAATTACATTACACTCTTCACTATTGCTATTCCCCTTACATATGGACCTCCATTACCCATACGTAGTGTTTGCATAGGATCCCCCTTACCACAGTTAAGTATTGGTCTTATCTCATGGTGTCTGCTACATGCATCTATAGATGCAAAGAACTCTGGGGCATTACCCATTACTATAACATCCCTTAGCATCTCATCTTCCTTAACCTCACCATTCTCTATCCTATATGCATACTGACAAGATATACTCCAATTATACCTATACATATCTATAGAGGGTACCTTCTGCCCACACACTAAATATCCATGCTTTACATCCTTAACCATCTCCTCATAATCCCAGTCAAGGGGCTTTATGTATGTACATGCCATCCTTATAAGGGGCATGTACTCATATCCTGTAGCCCTCATGCTAGCATTGGGTTCTGTATTAAACTTCAATGCAGTTAACCTGCTATGCATATGGTTAACAAGTATACCATCCTTTACAAGCAACTTTTCCTTAGCAAGAATACCTTCATCATCATACTTGTAATGCCCTAGAGTGCATGGTATTGTAGGATCATCAGCAACATTCAACATGCTAGAGCCTATCCTTTGTCCCAGCTTGCCAGCCCACCATGTACCGCCAGCCCAAGCCATCTCATAACCTAGTACTCTATCAGCCTCAGATGGATGCCCAAGTATCTCATGAGTAAGGAGTGCAACGAAGTCTGGATCCATGATAACTGTAGCCTTATCCTCTTTAACAGGTTTTGCACTTAGTAGCCTTACTGCCTTATCTGCTACATCATCTGCTATGCTTAAGATATTTGCATTATGTAATAGTTCAATACCTCCTCTACCACCCTCAGTTCTAGACACATTCTCACTTAATCCATGCTCATATGCAGTAGCATTAATGCTTATAACAGTATCTAGGTATGATTGTAGTATATGTGAGCCTTCGTTGCTTATGAATAGCTTCTCAACATAGTCGTAACCGGCTGTTATGCTTGATTTATGTATCCTCTTATCCTTAGATCTTATCCTTGAATCACATTCTTTAGCTATGTTTAAGAGTTCATCAAACTCTATCCTTGTATCTATCTTAAATGGTATCTTAACATTATCAACATAAGCTTTAGCATCTGCTAGCATAGCCTTCTCTTTAACCTTTGTACTTGATACCTTGGCTAATCTAACTGCCATCTCTGCTGCATGTATTGCATCTTCAAGTTTAGGCTCTGCTACTGCATAGAAACCCCATGCATTATCTGCTATTACCCTTACGCTTAAACCATTATCTATGCTTGATGCCATATGCTCAATACTAGAGTTCTCTATAAGCAATCCTCTGCTCTCTCTATACTCAGATCTAACATCAGCATAAGTTGCACCTAACGATAATGCATAATCCAATGCTTTTGCTGCTATATGCTCATCTACATACATGTTACTCCATTCTAGAATACCTTATTTATTATATTATTATTTTGATGTTATCATTGTTTAAAAGGATGATGTCAAGTTAACAATCTCCTTCTTATATAGTTATATACTAACATAAAC
>CAZLZM010000104.1:0-4700 GCA_964563995.1 uncultured Nitrosopumilales archaeon | reverse complement strand
AATCAATCAGTATTCAGGTTAGTTAATAATATCAACAATATCAATATTGATCTACATAGAGCACGGGGAAGTAGATATAGATATAGATATTACGCCTGTGGAGACTTAGCAGAAAGGAACTCTCGCCTTTCAATGTGGGGTAGCTCACTATGAGGAATAGATTAATAAATCCAGATTGAAACTAATAATGCAGGTTGGTTAATGTAGCAGTATTCGATTATGGCGCTGGTAATATATTCAGTATAAAGGTTGCACTTGAGAGATTCAATGTTAATGTAAATGTTATCAATGATATGAATAATCTAAAGGACTTCGATGCACTAATACTTCCAGGAGTAGGTAACTTCGATCCTGCAATAAGTAGTATAGATCCCTATAGAGACAAGTTAATAAATGCTATAGACTCAAACATGCCTATACTTGGTATATGCCTTGGTATGGAGATGTTATTTGAAAAGAGTGAAGAAGGTACTAAGAGAGGTTTAAGCATACTAAATGGTGATGTAGTTATGCTCCCAGCAGATAAGGTTAAGATACCACACATGGGTTGGAATAGACTTTGTATTGAGAAGAGTAATAAAAGTATACTACTTGAAGGCATAGAAGATGGTTCATGGGTTTATTTTGTTCACTCATATCATGCTAAGCCCAAGGATGATAGTATAGTTAAGGCTGGATGCACATATGGTATAAACTTTCCAGCAGTAATAGAGTATAAGAGTATAATAGGTACTCAATTCCATCCAGAGAAATCTGGTGCAGTAGGTATGTTGATGCTTAAAAACTTCCTAGATTATGCTAAATAAATGAAATTATTATTTGGGTATCGCTATGAAGATAATAGCAGCGATAGATCTTATGCAAGGTAAGGTTGTTAGACTAACCAAAGGAGATCCTAATCTTAAAGTTGTGTACAGTAATGAGCCATTGATGGTAGCAGAGCTATGGAAGCATGAGGGTGCTGATATGCTTCATATAGTTGACCTTGATGCAACCCTTGCTATTGCAAATAATAATAAGGATATTATAAAAGAGATCTGTACAAAGGTAGGTATCCCAGTACAAGTTGCTGGTGGACTAAGGGATATGAACTCTATCAAAGAGATGCTGGAGTATTCCAACAGCGTGGTTATAGGTACTCTAGCATACAATGATGAAGATCTATTTGCAAAACTTCTGAACATATATGGTAGTGATAGAATAGTTGTTGCTGTTGATCATAGTAATGGTAAAGTTATGGTACATGGCTGGAAGACTGCCACAGATATCAATGTCTTCGATGCTGTTAAGCACTTCAGATCCATAGGTGCAAAGAGGTTCCTATTAACCAGTATAGATAGGGATGGTACAATGCAGGGTATTGATACAAATATTATAGAAGATATACTAACCCTTGATGGTATAGAGGTTATAGCATCTGGAGGTGTAGCAAGTATCTATGATATACTTATCTTAAAGGAACTTGGTGTATATGGTGTTATATTGGGTAAGGCATTGTATGAGAATAGGATAAGTATAGGTGAAGTTAAGAGGATGATAAAGTAGCATAAAGTAGCAATAGAATCTACCATCAATTACTTAGTAAGAGTATCCTCGAATTCCAATGGTATTATGCTGAATGCTGTCTCTATGTCTGCTGTTCCCTTTATATTCCATGTAACCCCTCTCTCACCTCTAACTAGTCTATCCCATGAGTTACTTATGTTATCATTGTAATCAAAGGTAAAGTCATGGGGTAGTACAGTGCTTCCCTTGCTGTATACTGGAGCCCTGCCTACCAATGGTACATCTGTATAAGAGGCTATACCTCTACCAACATTTACACCATCCAATGTAACATAGTACTCTATCTTCGATAGAGTAACTATCTTATCGGTATCATTGAATATCCTAAAGTCTATAGTTATAGTCATCTTTCTGTTATCCCAATCTACACTTTTAACTTTAACATCATCTACCTTTATCCTTACAGCCTTAACCACTTCTCCTGTTTCGCCTATTGTGCGTAGCCAACCAGCAACGAATATAAGCACTGCTGTTATCACTGCACCTATAACAACTAACTTGCCCCTCCTACCTAGAGTTAGCAACAAGTAATAATAATATATAGAGTTATTTTATTTTATCTTCCCTTCATCTTCTGCTTCTTGTTGTATAACTTACAACAAAATTATTATTACTCTCTAGCATATCACACATGTTGCTGATAGAGCATGCTATAGTTACATGGCTTCACTTGCTTGCAGCAAGTATATGGGTTGGAGGTACACTATTCATAGCAATTGTACTTACCCCAGTACTAAAGCAGGAGATGCATGACTCTGTAAGATTAAATATAATTACCAAGGTAGGTAAAAGGTTCAATAGGGTTGCTATACCAGCAGTTACAGTGTTGCTTAGCACTGGGGTATATAAGGCACTGCTAGTGCCATCTACACTACTGTACCTTACCCCCTATGGTACTATACTAGCAGTAAAGATAGCAGTAGTTATATCTATGCTTATAGTATGGTTCATCCATGCTAGGATCTCAAACAGAATTAACAGTAACAACAACAGTAGTAATAGCATTGAGTATGGTACAACATTAAGGGTTAGAGCAAAAGCTATCATGCTAGGCAAGATACTTGCTATACAAGCAGTTACCGTGCTCTTCCTTGCTGCTTTACTTGACTCCTTCTGACTCTATGGTTAGTATGTAATTGCTCTTCTCATCTTTTTCATTTACCTTGCTTAATGAGTATTTACACCCTGTTATCATACTTGCTATGTAGAGGTTTGTAAGGAGATGCTCTGTAGGCTCATTTATGATAAAGGTTGATTTACCTTTGGCAATACTCAATGGCAGTACAAGCATATCGGCAAGGTAAGGATCTACAGTAGCATTACTCAGGTAAGGTTTTATGAACTTCAGTGCTGCCTCCATACCAACATCCTCTGCTCTCTTACCCTTCTCACCAACTGCATCACCACCTATGAATGGACCGTAATCACTACTAGCATATACCAGTATAGATGAACCTGGGGAGCTTGAGTGTTCTAGACTAGACGAGTACGCTTTACAGTTGACACCATTCTTCTCAAGCAATGTTAATGCACCTGCTATCTGTCTATCAGCAACATGCTTTGGCAGGTTTGAGCATACACTGATCATGCTAGGTTCTATCCTTGGTGCTGATAAAAGTTCTATGCTGCTCAAATTATTGCATGGCTCTATGCTAGCATATACCAAACCATTGCCCACAGGGTAGTAGCCTCTCCTCTTAACCTCAAGATCAAACTTTATACCTAGCATAGAGTATGCTTGCCTTAAGACATACCTTACATAATCTATTGTTGGGCTCCATCTTACATCTGTTCCCCCTAAGAGCTCTATCATTAACCTATTCCCAGATATGCTTACTGCTGGTATGAGTGCTTGCAGTACTAAAGTTATACTCCCGGCTGTACCTATATCTACCCTAATATGCTCTTTGTTCATGCTCTTGCTTGGTATGAATCTTACAGTGCTAGAACCTATTCTTGCATTCTCAACCCTTGCATCAAATATATCTGCAAGTATATTGATTGCTGTTACATGCTGTGCCCTTAACCCTGGGTTTGGTCTCTTTGCCCTTATATTAAATACCTCTATTGGCTTAGATGTTATGATAGAGAGTGCTACTGCTGTTCTTAGTATCTGCCCTCCCCCTTCACCATATGAACCATCTATCATTATGAACTTATCACTGTTATGCATTATGATCAATGTAGATATCTTTGAATTATGAATAGATATCTATCTTTTTGTTTATGTAGGTATTTAAATATATTTTTACAGTAAATATCTTGACTATAACGATTTATAATTTAATTTTATAATTATCCATTAATACTATGACCAATTAGATTTAGATTAGGTAATACTATTACGAATTTTATAAGTATATTATATTGTGATTCTTGTTATAGAACTTATTATATAACTTACATTACATATTTCAATTTACATATGTATTTAAATACTAATCTTTCATCTAGATAGATAATGCAGAGAAAAGCAGCATTACCTTGCAATGGTAGCCGCCATGGCAAGTATAGTAGCAGTTGCTAGTACTGGGAATAGAGCATATGCTGCAACGTTAGTCCCATTACCCAGTGGTATTACAGCAGATGGTATAGCAGCATTAAATACTCCATATAATTTAGGAGGGCAGGGTGATATCTTTATATGCATAGTTTCTACACAAAGACAGATAACAGATATAAAGCTTATAGATCCTGCTAGTACTTTCCATAACTACGTTGGCAGCCCATCATTACCAATTACATTACCACAAGGCGGTAATCAATGCCTAAATTTAAGAGCAAGTGACTTTGGATTGAGTAGTGGGTTCAACCAAGTTGGCGATTGGGTAGTAGTAGCAGATACAAATCCTGGCAAGTCATTCATATATGAGTTCGCGGTAACATTCCAAGTAATACCAGAGAGTGTAATAGGTGCGTTAGCAGTAGTAGGAACACCAATAGCAACATTTGCTGGCT
Source organism: uncultured Nitrosopumilales archaeon (assembly GCA_964563995.1). GTDB lineage: Archaea > Thermoproteota > Nitrososphaeria > Nitrososphaerales > Nitrosocaldaceae > JBBIQH01. The sequence continues at coordinate 176 of CAZLZM010000104.1, read as the reverse complement.
ATAAGCTATTAAGGAAGAGATCAAACAATTAAATAAATTATATAAATTAATTATATAAATTATTTTTTTATTATTTATTACTAATTTATATATTAATTAGGCGATTGCTTAATTTCAACATCCTAAATTACCACTCTAAAATGTAATAACTATAACTACTAGAGTGATATTATTAT
>CAZLZM010000103.1:0-4737 GCA_964563995.1 uncultured Nitrosopumilales archaeon | reverse complement strand
ATAAAGCTAAACTAGTAATATCAGTTGATCCTAAGAACTCAACACAAGAATGTTATAAATGTGGTAGTATAGTTAAGAAGGATTTAGAAGATAGAATTCACTATTGTCCTAAATGTAATATAAAGATAGGTAGAGATTTGAATTCAGCATATATCCATTTGAAAAGAGGTATACAAATCCTGCTAAAAATGCTACCCAAGGAGCTTGGGGAATTTACGCTTGGGGAGATCACTAAAATGTGGTCTATGAACCAAGAAGCCTCACCTTTTAAGGCGGGGTAGCTCACACTCAATAGACCTGGTTTCCTTACAGAACTAATCAATAAATCTAATCTTTATGGCTATATAATCTTACTATTAATTGGTATATTTGCTTTGCTTTTATTACTATCATATTCTACCACGCCTTGTTAAGAGATGAGTAAGTGCTATGAACGCTAATATAACTTTCTGCACTCATCTTCCATTACCTCCACATCGCTGAACACTTCAGGGTGTATTATCTTTGCTAGTATCTCTATACCCCTAACTACTCTATGGCTTGGTCTGCTGAAGTATGAGTTTGCATCAACAACATACACCTGCTTACTCTTTACAGCCCTTAGATCATACCATCCATCTATGCCCTCGACATACTTGAACTCCCTTAATGCTCTAGGAACATCAAACCCACATGGCATGAACACTATTATATCTGGATCAGCATCAACCACTTCTTTAAACTCTATACTTCTTGAGTGCTCGCCTCTCTTGCTTATGCAGTTTAACCCTCCTGCAATATCAACCATCTGAGGAACCCAGTGCCCAGCGGTGAAGAATGGTTTAAGCCATTCTATGCACAGTACCTTAGGTCTCCCATTGCTCTTTACCGCATCCAATGCCCTAGCATGTATATACTCTATTCTAGATCTAAGGTTATTAACCAACTCTATACCTTTATGCTTAACATCCAACTCCTCTGCAAGTTGGATTATGCTATCCAATATACCATCAACATCATGGGGATCAAGCATAACAACCTTAGGCTTATACTCTAGAATCTGCCTTGCTTTAGAGATCTCACTTATGTATGGTGAGCATACCTTACATAAGCCCTGGGCAACTATAACATCTGGATTTAACTCCTTGAGGAGATGCGTATCAACTATGTATATATCCTTATGCTCCCTAACCAGCTCCCTTATCCTTAAGTCTATCTCCTCACTGCTCATGTTAGAGGCATCAAATACGCTCTTTACAACCTTTGGCTTATTTAACGCATCTACAGGATAATCACATTCATGTGTAACACCAACTATATACTCACCTAAACCTAGAGCATAAAGCATCTCAGTTGCACTAGGTAAGAATGAGCATATGCGCATAGCATAGTTAAATAAGCATAATATTTAACCTTTTTACTACCCTTTATACTTTTTTGGGGTAACAGCAAACCTATTCCTTGGATCCAAATGATAATTTATAACTAGATTAGGATCCTTCTGTCTACCAGTTAATATACCAACCACTATATCATCCTTCTTTATTATCTCCTGCTCCCTAAGCTTCTTTATCCCTGCTGGCACTGAACCAGATGCAAGCTCACAATCAAACCCATTCAGACCAACTATAGCCATGCTATCGTACATCTCTTTATCACTTACACACTCTACAACACCATTAGTAAACTCTAGGGCTCTCAAACCCTTGAGCAGGTTTGCTGGTTTGCCTATCTGTATTGCTGTAGCATCTGTCTTTGGTCTTATGTTATTCTTATCCATATACTCATAGTACTCATTTATAAGATCTAGATCCACATTACCCTTGTTCCATCTTAACTCTTTACCATTGAACTTACCGTTATAAAGTGTGTATAATGTGTTTGCACCCTCAGCATTTATGATAGCAAGTCTAGGTATCTTCTTTATCCAATTCCATTCATAGAGTTCCATTAAGCACTTGCCAGCACTTGCAGTATTGCCCAGTGCACCACCTGGGTAAACTAACCAATCTGGAGGCTCCCAGTTAAGATACTCAAGAACTCTATACACTATGGTCTTCTGTCCTTCAAGCCTGAATGGGTTCACTGAATTAACAACATAGGCATTGCTCTTCTTAGCCTCTTTAAGCATCACTGCTAATGCATCATCAAAGTTACCATCCACCTCTATCACTTGTGCACCAAACTGCAATGCCTGCCCTAACTTGCCTATTGCTATCTCTCCCTTTGGGACATAAACCTCACATTGCATGCCTTCATTTGATGCATACATGGCAGCAGATGCTGATGTATTACCTGTTGATGCACACATTATCTTCTTAACGTTAAGTAACTTTGCATGTGTTAACGCTGTTGCCATTCCATTATCCTTGAAGGAACCACTTGGGTTATATCCTTCTGGTTGTAAGAATAAACAATCTTTATGCATGTTAACATACTCTGCTACCTTGCTCATCTTAAATGGTTTTGATAACCTCCCTTCGGCGCCATCCAACGATGCTAGATACCTAGCACACTCCTCGTAACTCTCAGTATCTATCTGACAGAAGTTTATAAGATCTCTGAAGCGCCATACTCCACTCTCATTGTATATATTTGAGCCATGGTTCCTACGCATAGCAAATACATCCTTCAATTTAGTATTGGGCTTTATAGAGTACTTTATATCCAATGGATGCCCTTTATTGCATGATAGCCTAAACTCTTTGATATCATACCTTAGCATACACTTTGGGTCTATGCACTCTTGATATGCACCAGTGCTCATGCTAGCATTGATTATATGTTCTTACTTATATAGAATATCCCTTTACACTTTATGGTACTGTATAGTTACTCTCTTAGGACCAGATCTAAGATGAAAGTTAATACAACATTTACACTCCTTCTCAAAGCAATCCTTATCTGATGTATGATTACATATACCACACTCACATCTTGCCATAGTTTATTTATACATTATAGATGGATTTAAATTTATGGTAAGTGTATACTATAACCTCAAATACAATATATAGATTGCTTACCATCTCTATAGCCTATATAACAATGTAATCCAATGCTATAGCACTAGCAAGAAGGTCTACATGTCTATAACCAACTATGTAACCGTTTCTTATCTCTGATGGTGCTACCCATCTGTTTGCTGATGTGAACTTCCTCTTACTCCTTATCTCATTCTCTATCTCCTCTAGATCAAGCTCCTTCTCTGTAACCTCGTTGGTTCTAAGATCCCTTATTATAACTAGAACCTTCTTCACTAGCACTCTGCTACCAAACTTGAATGCAGTAGGATCCCTTGCACCCTCAACTATCTCAAGCAACTTTACCTTGAACTCGTATCTGTTAAGTGCGTCTCTACTTGTTATCATCCGCTCATCTGTATAGTAACTCATAAAATAGTATTCAAGATAGCATTATATAATTATTAATCAGTTATATGGTAGTAACGCTTTTATTCAAGCACTCTAACTCTATACCATGCCTGAGCGTACGATGCCAATATGCTTCACAAAGGAGCAGTTGAATATACTTGAAGAGTATGCTAAGCATAAGGGTATGTTAAATGTAAGCCAAGCAGTTGAGGAGTTAATAGATACATTAAAGGAAGAATAGATCCAACAATTAAGTAAAATTATAATTTTTATTAAAGGGTGATCCTTACACTATCACATGTATAGCATAGGCACCCTTGGATCCCACTGTGCATTACAGGTACTTAAAGGTGCAAAGGATGAAGGTTTTAAGACCATGCTGATCTGTGAAGAGAGAAGGATAAACCTATATAAAAGGTTCAGATTCATAGATAGGCTTGTAATAGTAAAGGATTACAAGTATGAGCATCTATGCTCTGAGCATGTAATAGATGAGTTAAGGGATAACAACTGTATACTTGTACCTCATGGAACTTTCATAGCAAGTATGAGCGTTGAGCAGATAGAGAGAATAGATATACCCTTCTTTGGTAACAGATATATCCTAAGATGGGAGGCAGATAGAGTCCTAAAGGAGAGGCTTATGATAGATGCAAGTATAAGAGTGCCTAGAAGCTTAACCTTAGATGATCTTGATAATGGGAGTGAGAGCATTGGCAAAGGTAGAAGGATTCTAGCAATAGCAAAGTTACATGGTGCTGCTGGGGGTAAGGGTTACTTCTTGGTATCAAGTAAAGAGCAGTTCATGCAACAGTACAATAGGCTATTAAGTAAGGGTATAGTTAATAGTATGGATGATCTGTATCTGCAAGAGTATGTTATAGGCGTGCCTGTATATCTGCAATACTTCTACTCTCCATTAAGCAAGCAGGTTGAGTTGTTAGGTATAGATAGAAGGTATGAGTCTGATGTTGATGCAATAAGCAGGATACCAGCTGTACATCAAGGATATGCAGGTGTAGAGGATATAACATACACAGTAATAGGCAATAGTCCATTGGTGCTAAGGGAGTCATTGCTAGATGAGGCATATAAGATGGGCGAGAGGTTCGTTGATAGTGTTAAAAGGTTAGTGAAGTATGATATGATAGGCCCATTCTGTATAGAAGGTGTGTATGATAGGGATGGTAACTTCATCGCATTCGAGTTCTCAGCAAGGATAGTTGCTGGTACTAACTTGTACATAAACGGTTCACCGTACTCCTACCTTCTATACGATGAGCCTATGAGCACTGGAAGAAGGATTGCCAGAGAGATAAGACTTGCTATAGAGTGTAATGAGCTAGATAAGGTATTAACATAGCAGTAAAGAGATCATATATAT
>CAZLZM010000102.1:0-4743 GCA_964563995.1 uncultured Nitrosopumilales archaeon | reverse complement strand
ATTTTTATATACAAATGATTCGTATATCTTGCGTTATTTGCATATTTAACATAGGTTATATATTTTAAGTCTAAAGAATGATGTGTGAAGAGAATAACTGCTCTATTAAAGAAATGTAAGAATGGCGAAGATGAGAGAGATCATAGGTTAAGAGTTGAAGAATGGTTAAGATCTGCAATAGATATAGATATCGATTATCTAGCAAATATAATACTATTTGTAAGCATATTCATTGGTATATGGTATCTACTCTACCTACTAGAGGTATGGCCACATTACTTACTACCATCCCCTATACAAGTAGTACTTAGGCTAATAAGATTGGTTGCAGATGGTGTACTCATTTACGGTATAAGTATTACACTTTTAAGGCTAATAGTAGGCTTCATTATAGCTGTAGTAATTGGTATAGCATTAGGCTTAGCAATGGTAACATTCAAGGAGTTTGGTAAGGTTATGAACTCTATCTGTTTAGGATTATTATCTTTCCCAAGTATAGCTTGGATACCCTTCTCTATCCTATTGATAGGCTTCAATGACTATGGTATACTCTTCGTTATAGTTATGTCCTCTCTCTTTTCCATGGCAATGGCTACATATAGTGGGATAAGGAATATACCACCAATATACATAAAGGCTGCTAGGAACATGGGTTCAAGAGGGATATCTCTATTCAAGTATGTAATGATACCTGCTGCTACACCATCATTGATAGCTGGAATTAGGCAAGTATGGTCATTTGCATGGCATGCAGCAATAGGTGCAGAGATGCTAATGGCAACCATAGGGCTGGGGGCAATACTAATGTTTGGTAGAGAATTCCAGAACATGGAGCAGGTTATAGCAAGTATGATAACCATATTCGTAGTAGGATTGCTTACTGATAGGCTGTTATTCGTTAAGTTAGAAGAAAGGATAAGGTATCGATGGGGATTACAGCATAATTAAATTAATTAATTAATTAATGTTACAACCCTTTTTACTTTATAAGTATATAAAATAAAGCAAGTAATACTATTCTGATCTTTAATTTGCTCAATATTTAAGGTTATGCCAATAAACATCATCACAATCTAACTATATTGTTTCTTTAACGATATTTAATGTTGACTAACTCTATTGCCTTTGATATTATACATGAATTAGTTGAGTATAGCAAGTTTTGCTGTCCCTGTGCATGCTCGGTTCGTCCTCAGATTGTCCTGAAGAACGTCCCTCACAGCACGCAACAGGGGTGCCTGCTACACTCGACATTGTAGTTGTTACACTGCTGCTTGTATTTATTCTTCAAGCAATACCTTCCATGCTACCAGTGTTTATGCTGATATACAAAGGACAGTAGCACTCATTACCGTCATTGTACTACTGCTCTTTTCTTGCAGCCACATATTTCTCTAGCCATACCTTAATACAATATTCACAGTCTCATTAAAGTCTGCATTTGTCTCAGTTAGAGCACTTTGCATCAATCTATTCAGTCTATTGATATTATTACACCTCTGTGAAAGTATAAACAGGGTCAACTTCTTTAACAAGAATGTTAATACCATATGCTCAAGGCTTAAGCTCCTGTTTGAATTTGTAATGGTTCAGCCTTACACATGAATAGTGATAGATAAATGGGTAATGCGAATGCTTATTTAGTATCTTATCATATCTTGTCTTGAATTTATTATTAATAGTTATTTAATTCAATCCAGCATATGTACCTCTACTCTCCTTACTGATCTAATACTCCTTGGACATCAACTCTTCTTGTTGTATCATCACTCATTACTACAGGAACCTTCATTTCATTGTCCTCACATTTCAGTATGTGCAGTACTCTACTGCCTATCTTATCTAGGAGCAGTAGAAGTATAATATAGTGTACAGTCATAGTAGCCAGCGTTGTGATAACTGCATCTCTGCTAATCCTGTAAATGGTTATGAGTACTGTAACAGTTGGGAGTGTAAGCATTAAAGCTATAATAGTACTCCCTGAAATAAGATTGATGATACTATCATAACTTAGCTTGTATACTCTCTTTATTCTATACCCCTTCAACTCATACCTCATGTATATAATATATAACATACATCACTATAAACGATCAACATGTTTTTCAATAGTAGGAATGGCTTCTAATATCAATTATATTATATAACCTATAGTTCTTAATTTTTTATACAACCTTCTTGTTATTATATATATGAAAAGAGAGTTGGATAACATAAGGAATCAGTTCAGTGATCTAGTACTCTCACTCAAGATGCTCTTTCCACACACAGATCTCAGGTTAGTGCTTGATGTAATGGTACATGAACTACTCCACCCAGACCATAAGCCAAAGTTGAGCATAGAGATCTTCTATAGGCATGGTACGGATCTGAAGAGCAAAGCAAGTGTCCTATACACCTTAACTGAGTACATACCAACAATATATTCATCTGAGGATAGACTGGTGATAGAACCCAGACTTGGGCTTGAGGACGTGCATAGTATGAGCATGGATGATGACATAGATAGCCTTGCTGGCAATGTTGTATGCTGCCTAGATACACTCTTAAGTAGGAGGAGACTCCTACACTAATATATTATAAATATCCATTGGTAGATTTATATATTATAATTCCTTAACAGAATTGTGGGTAGATTAGGTAAACTCGATGATATAGACAGGAAGATAATTAGTATAATATTTAAGGATCCAGGGGTTACACAGGTTAGGCTTGCAAAGAAGATAGGGCTTACGCAGGCTGCGATATCAACTAGGCTCAGCAGGTTAAGGGAGATGGGTGTAGTTGATAAGGGCTGCATGATAGCCAATCCGTTAAGTCTTGGTTTAGAGTTGATGAGCATAGATGTGTACACTGAGCATAGAGCTGCTATTATGGAGAAGTTCAGACACTGCCCATGCATGATAAACATGTTCTGTTTTGCTGATGAGGCTAACAGGGTTGAGATGCTCATGATTGGAGAGAGAAAGCAGTTGGAGTACTGCGTAACCAAGCATATAAGAAGAAATGCAACTATTACCAGCACTGTCACCAGGAGGATAACTGATCTGCAGAAGAGTATAGGCATGATAGCGCATGGAACTATGATGGATGATGAGCATAGAAGAAGCGAGCAATATGATCTTCCATGCAATGATACACCATGTAACAGATGCGAATACTACGTAGATAATGGAGGAGAGTGTTATGGTTGTCCATTTACAGTATTCTACAGGGGCAGGTTCTGGAAGGGCAGAGATTAATACAAAATAAAAATAGTGGTTAGCCATCATGATGTCACAATAAGGTTGACTCTTTGGTTGGTGGTTGTGCTTATCCTGCTAGTCAATGTATTCTTCGCATATGAGCCAGAATGCGTCAGTTCTAAAGGTGTTATTGGGTATAGTAAATGATGAGGGCGTGTGTTCAATAGTAATGAATAAGACACAGTTGGAGGTTAAGTAAGGTTCTTACTGCTCTGCAGGCTTATCGTATAGGAGATTAGACTATACAGAGAACGTATCTTTGTTAAGGTTGTAGATAGGAAGATCATTGTATTTTAGACGCTTATTCACTAGATCAACTCTTCGTTAGGTGTTCTTCGTAATGCAAGAATAAGCTACTCTTTCTTGTAGATAAAGGCCCAGGATATCATGAAGCATTCAATAACCTAGTCCTAGTAGGCATTAAACTAAACCATTAAGGCATAAGAAAGAAAGGTCTTCAGTATGAATAACACTAGAGTAGAAAGATGGCAGTTCTTGATTGAAGGATACTTAAAGCAAGACTCAAGACATTCTTCTGCACATTGTATACAACTATTTCTCAGCCAACCTAACAGTAGCCTCAGTTAGATCGATAACTACTTGCTTTGATCAAGTCTTCTCTCAAATAACCACTACAACTAGATCTCCTCCATCCTCTTATCATGACATCATCCCATATCCAATTGGAAAACCTTAAATTAATTTAATATGGCATTGTATGAGGATAAAACTAGATTTCTTCTCTGATGATGTCATTTCGTAATCTACAAGTTACAACAGAGTACTACAAGGCATTATCTATAGCCTTCTATCCGATGCATTTAAAGACTTCCTACATGATATAGGATCATCTGTTATCCTTTATCCTATCAATCAATATCTAAAGCAGGTATGCATACCAGTAGTACATTAACATGATAGTCGAAGAACCTAGTAGATAGGCAGAATGGTAAAACATTATCATGATATCATCCTGCTTGAGTAATAGTGCTTAATATTGTAATATCTTTGCTGAGATAGTAATAGTTACAGTGGTCATTGTATGAATAATAGTGATTTGTTCTTATAATTATATTGTTGCTTCTGCTACCAGCACTACTATTTGTTTAGATGCAGTATACTTGCACAATTGACCATTCTAGTTGTACAGAAGATTAGTGAAAATATATGATGATTTGAATTGTAGATCAACATTCATAAAGCATATGCTACTAATTATGACTCATTAAGTAAGGAGAGGCATCGAGTTACTGTTAACGATGCTCAATATTAGTAGATCCATTAACTTGTTGGTTAAATATGTGGCTAACGAACCTCTAATAATCTGGCTACAGATTCAACGTAGGCTATGCTCATGCTCTTTGCTGCTGTACACTTATCAGTGTTTATAAGAAGCTATGAATTCAGAAGGAGAATTAGCAGATACTTAGAAAAAGGAAAAGGAGGCTCTGTTAACTTAACCACCATCTATAAGTAGAAACCTACTCAAATCTATCTT
>CAZLZM010000101.1:0-4807 GCA_964563995.1 uncultured Nitrosopumilales archaeon | reverse complement strand
ACTATCTTATAAATGACAATGATAAAGATATATTAAAAATGATCATTTGATAATATTATGCAATCAATATTTAGAGATCTATGTCCAAATTGTGGAAACGATATTAGGGATGAGCGTTTAAGACAATCGCTACCATGCGATAAATGTATTGAGCATGCTATAGATGAAGAAGATATCATAGAGAAGCAGATAAGTATAGGAGAGTACCTTAAAGCAAACAATAGATTGCTTAACTACTCAAAGATATACAATGAGGCTAGAGCATTCAAAGAGTTTGAGACTCTATTTGCAAAGGCATTTAACTTTAGCTTACGGTCTAGTCAAAGAGAGTGGGCTATACGCTTCCTTAGAGGGGAGAGCTTCTCAATAATAGCTGCGCCAGGGTTAGGTAAGACCCACTTTGGTATATTTGCAGCTGTATTCAATACATTGAACCATGGGAGGAGTTACATAATAGTACCTACACATATACTTGTTGAGCAAGCATATGATATAGCAGAGTATATACTGAGAAGGTTAGGTATTAAGAATAAAAATATAGTAAAGATACATGCTAAGATGAAGGCTAAAGAGAGGGAAGAGAGAATTAAGGCAATAGACTATGCAGATATATTGATAACAACCTCATCATTCTTAGCAAGAAGATTTGATTACCTTAGCAAGTTAAGATTTAACGTTGTATTCGTTGATGATACAGATGCTCTATTGAAGAGGTCTAAGAATGCTGTAAGAGTTCTAAGGTTGATAGGGTATAGTGAAGAGGAGATAGAGAATGCTATAGATGATATAAAGGCTAGAAGGCTTGATTATGTTAGAAATAATAGTAGTAACAAGGGTACGCTTATAGTATCAAGTGCTACTATTAAGCCAAGGGGTTTAGCTCCATTGCTCTTTAGATACCTTCTAGGCTTTGATATAGGTGTATCTATAACAAACATAAGAAATATTGTAGATGTGTATGCTACTGCAGAAGATGAGATAAGCATAGAGAGATTGATAAAGGAGCTGCGGGGAGGGGGAATAGTATTTGTTAATCAATATGAGGGAGAAGAGCAGGCTATAAGAGTAGCAGAGTTGTTAAAGAGCAAAGGTATTAAGGCTGAAGCATATGTATCAAGCAAAGCTAAGCCAGATATCTTAGAGAGATTTAAGAATGGAGATATAGATGTCTTGGTTGGCGTTGCTATATACTATGGTACACTTGTTAGAGGTTTAAATATACCAGAGAGGATAAGGTATACCATATTTACCTCTATACCAAAGATAAGGTTCGGATTCTCTGAACTAACACCTAACAGTGTAAAGGCATTCTTTACAATATTTAAAAGGTATATACCTAAGAGATATAGAGATAAGGCTACATACTACGAGAGATTGAGTATAAAGAGTGAGGATGATCTTGTAAATGCAAGGAATCTAATAACCAATATAGTGAGTGATAAGGAGTTCATAGATGCAATAAAGGAGAATCCTATAATCAAATTTAATATGGATGATAATAGTATTGAGATACCCGATACAAAGACTTACATACAAGCATCTGGTAGAACATCTAGGCTCTATGCTGGAGGAGTAACCAAGGGTTTATCCATAGTAATAGTTGATGATAGGGATCTGTTCAAGGCATTAGAGTTCCAACTAAGATGGTACTTTGATAATGCTAAATTTATGAGGTTAAATGAGGTAAACCTAGATAGTATATTAAGAGAGGTAGATGAGGATAGAAAGAGGTTAAATCATGCTAAAGATGTTAAAGACCCTGTTAAAACAGCACTGATAGTAGTAGAGTCACCAAACAAAGCAGAGACTATATCTAGACTACTAGGCAGACCAGCAAGGAGAAGAAGGTTAGGGATAGACTCGTATGAGGTAACAATAGGTAGTTATCTAGTAAATGTGGTTGCTAGCAAAGGGCATATATTGGATCTTATTGAGGAAGGCGGTGATAAGTATGGTATACTTATAAGTGACTCAAAGTTCATACCAATATACTCCACAATTAAAAGATGCAATAAATGCTTACACCAATTCGTATATTATAAATTATGCCCTAGGTGTTCCTCGACAGATATAAGTGATGCTATGACTAGAATTGAGAGGATAAGAGAGTTAGCATACGAGTCTGATATAGTGTTAATAGGCACAGACCCAGATAGGGAAGGAGAGAAGATAGCATGGGATCTAGAACACATGATCAAGCCTGTAAATGATAAGGTATATAGGATAGAGTTCCATGAGATAACCGCTAGAGCATTAAGGAGGGCAATAGATGAGCGTAAGAGTATAAACAATAGACTTGTTGATGCACAGATGGTTAGAAGGATAGAGGATAGATTACTAGGATTTGAACTAAGTAAAAAGTTATGGAATATATTTAACAACAAAACGTTATCTGCTGGCAGAGTTCAAACACCAGTGCTAGGTTGGATAATCGATAGGTTTGATAAATACCTTAAATCAAAACAATATGTATTAACTTTAACCCTTGAGAATGGCTTCAGGTTCAGTTTAAATTACATAGATAAACCAAAGATAAAACCTGAAGAGTTAGATTGTATAGTAAGAGAAGAGGTTAGGGAGTTACACGCACCACAGCCATTCTCGACAGATTCCATGCTGTATGAGGCATTTAGGCAGTTGCATCTTAATGCAAACCTTACCATGCAGCTTGCACAAGATCTATTTGAACTAGGTCTTATAACGTACCATAGAACTGATAGCATTAGAGTAAGTAATGATGGAATAGAGTTAGCAAAAGCGTACATATTACAGCGTTTTGGTAACTCTTTCTTTGCAAGAACTTGGGGTTATGAGGGTGCCCATGAGTGTATTAGACCAACCAAACCAATTGATGGTAATGAGTTACTTGATTATATTAAAGAGATGAATATCTTACGTAGTTTTACATCTAATCATATACGATTATACTCGCTTATCTTTAAACGCTTCATGGCAAGCCAGATGAGCAATGCTAAGGTTAGATATCAGATAGCAGAGATCCCTAGCATGAATACGAGAATAGAATTCCCCATAGGTATAGAGGAGGAAGGATTCACTAGAATGTTACCGATTAAGGTTTATGATAGAATCAAAACCAAGGTTAAAGTAATCGAGTCTACCCTTAAGAAGAAAGCTACGATATATCCATATACTCAAGGCGAGTTGGTGAAGGATATGAAAGAGAAGGGTATAGGAAGGCCATCTACATACTCTATAATAATAAACCATATACTGGAGAAGAGGTATGCTATAGATTCTAAAGGCTTCCTTATACCTACAAGGTTAGGAAGAATGGTTTATGAATTTCTATCAGGAAATTATGGTTATCTAGTATCTGAAGAGTTAACAAGGGAGTTAGAGTCTAAGATGGATAAGATAGAAGAAGGTAAGGCAGATCCTGTCAAGGTATTACAAGTATTGGCTGGATTGATAATGAATATCAGATGATAAGGATTTTTGTATTCTTCATTATTTTGCTAGTTAGATAAACTAATAAATAATTACTTGTACTATTATATAATGCAGCTATGATGATTCAGAGTTGATCTGATAGATGATGGAAAGGCATTTAGCTGAGCTGTATATTGTTGATTAAAAATATATGTTTATTGTATGATGGTTAAAATAATAACGTTACATTTTATTGTTAATGATGAATTAGGAAGAGCATAGATAACTATTCTATATCCTTACACTTGTATAAAGGATTTGATAGTTCAATCTATTGTTTATCATAATTCAATAAGCATTCATAAAAATCCTTCTCTATTTCAATAGACTTTTATAATCCATTAAAGATAATTTATCTTATGACTTCAGAAGATGAATCAAGAGTTGGAGTTAAGAACGAAGGTACACAGAGAGAAGAGAGTAGCAATAAAGAAGTTAGTGAAGTAAGAGAGGTAAAGAGAGTAAAGGTAGAAGGTAAAAGGAGGAGCAAGAAAGGAGGAGGGAGTAGTAGTAATAGCAGCGGTAGTACTGCTAACATTACAAGGACAACGGCGGTAAAAATGGTAGCAAAGAACCAAGAGATACCAAAGAGATTATTAACAAAGTTAAAGAAGCATGAATCTGCATTGCAAGAGATATCTTCTAGTATTAAGATACTGAGCTCAAAACGCTTTAGGAAGAAGATTGATTCTATAGATATGCTTCTTAAAGAAGTTAAGGTATTGGATAGGAGATTAAGGAAAGCAGAGAAGATTATAAGCAGATTGAGATAATTAATTGAGCAATTAATAATACATATGTGTCAGTTATCTTTATTTGTATTAAAGCTATTGAATAATATGTTGTTTGTTAATCTTTTCCTATTAGGCATTCGTTTAGTTTTAATTAAGTCAATTATATAATGTCTTCCTTCTGAGCCTGTATTGCAAAGAGTTGTGTCTATTACAAAGATCATTTCTGTCATACCTAGATAACTACCTTCAATACCTGCTATTAAGAATGCTAACACTAATGCTAACAATAGCATATCATCTTATCTGTATAGCAAACCTGATGGCATCAGTTAATATAACAACACCAAAGCCTATCCCAGGAAATCTATGAGCTCTAGCCGATGAAAAAAGTATTCAAATTACATATAATTCAAGATACCACTAGATATAGTTAGCAGACTAGCAATTAATGGTAATCTGAGAGGAAAGTTATGTTTCATAACAATTATACTAGTAAGTTATATTTTTTATTTTTGAAGCGATACTATTATTTATTCTTGGGTTATCATTCCTACATTATAACTATATCTAGTATCTAAGCTCCTTTATGTATCTACACTCTCCATACTTGCATATAGGATATT
>CAZLZM010000100.1:0-4857 GCA_964563995.1 uncultured Nitrosopumilales archaeon | reverse complement strand
CCATAAAACCTACTTGCCAATGATGTTATAGCTGATGTACTTGCATACTCAAACTCTAACAATGCCTTAAATATCACATACGCTCTCCTACCATATACATGCATTATTATACGCATGATATCATCCTTCAGTTCATTCCATGAACTTCTATGTTGTAATATACCGTTTGTGAAGGTATAGAGATTACCTCTAAATACTAGATCCTTATGTATTGATAACATGAGTATCCTCTCTAACTGCTCATCGCTAAGTATCTTTGCAAGTGAATTTATGTTAATATCTGTAATAGGTAAACCTTCTTGCTCCAAGTATCTTATCACCTTTACTCTAAACTCATAATGCTCAGGGATATCTAACTCTGGTATTAGCCTCTTGAGTAGCATGATCCTCTCCTTTAACCTTAACCCATCATTATTATTAGAATAGTTAGCATGTTCAATCAATGCATTACACCTACTACTATGCTTTTATATTATAGACAGAAGATCTTTAGATAAGAGCTTAACTACACAAATTACCCCAGTTATATCATTAACATAGTTTATTGTTATTCCTCTCCTCTAATATCTGGTTGCTTGAACCCTCTCTTAGTTAAAGAAGCACATATCTCTGGTACAGCAAATAAGAACCCTACATGTAAGCAATCACTCCTTGAGCAATGTCTACAATATAGTACTCTATCCTTTATCTCAACCTCTACTATCCTATCTATCATGTAATCATATATGAATGATACATTGCTATCTGTACCTATCAACTTTAAGAAAGGACCGTATCTTCTAAGATGCTCATAGTATTCTATGTACTCAAAGAGTATTGTCTTTGCGGCATTGCTGAATGTCCTGCCCTTAAACTTGTCATGTTTATTTATAAACTCCTCTAACTTCTTGCTCTCTTCTTCCCTTAACACTATCTGAGTATATCCTTTACGCATAGTACATTATAATATGTACTTATACTTATACTTTATCATAATAAATAAGTAAGATTTAAATAATTCATTCTTTAACTAATTTTATGGAACAATTGGTACAAATGGGTACACATGATAGATGCGTTGTATGCAATAACAAGGTTCTATACTCTGATAATAACGAGATAGTCTGCTCTAAGTGTGGAACAGTACTAGGATATGATAATATTAACTATAATGACCATATTATTACTGTTAGTGAGATTAACCTTTACAATATGGTCAGTATAGGAAGCAAGGTTAGCTATACTAGTAGGTATATACATAATTGTAATGATGAGCTATCATTGTTCTCAAACCTATGCGATAGGCTAGAATTACCAAGATATATTGCGATTGAGTGTTGGAGGAACTATAAAAAGTTAGCAAAGTACCTAAGCATAAGTAATGCAGAGATAGCAGCATTAGCAGTATATTTTACATGCAAGAAGTACTCGTATAAACAATACAATAAAGATCTTCTAATTGATATAGTAGCATCAATATATTCTAGGGTATGCTTGCCTACACTTGATAAGTTGATATCAAACTTTCTAGATAGAGTTTATAAATGTAATGATAAAGATGCCATGCAATTCTACCTTACATTACTAAGTGATGATGATAGATTAAAGGATAGGGCTGTAAAGGTATTTATGCTGTTAACCAAGGCTAATCTTAAGGAGGTGCTTGCTCTTGCTTGTTAGTATTAATATTAAGGACCTTAAGTATTTAGATCATATAGTAACATTATCAACTATACCAACAATAAAAAGTATGAGTGATGCATTAAAGAGAGGTGAAGAGTTACAACCAATAACAGTTGCAAAAGTAAATGATGAATACTATATACTAGATGGTTATGCTAGAGTAGAAGCTCATAAACTTGCTAATATTAATAGCGTAAAGGCGCATGTAATAGAGTTAAATAGTAAAGAAGAAGCGCAGTTATGGCATATAAGGCTTAACATAAGATCATCGCTAAACATACTAAAGCTGTATGAAGCATTAAGGTATCATCATAACAAGGATATGAACAGTTTTGGTTTAGATGAAACTATGCTAAAGATAATAAAAAGATTAGATAGGATTAAGGGTAGAGCATACACAAGACTTGCCTACTATTTAGATATACTAAGACAAAGGTTTGCTAGAGTTCCACAGATACCATACTATATCATAGTACTTGTATCTGAATTAGAAGACGAGGAATTACAAGAACGCGCGGTTGATTTTGCATTCATTAACATAGAAGATAGAGAAGATGTATTCTCTTATCAAGATTATGATAGAATGCTCTCATTTATAAAGATACTTAAATCAAGAGATATTAGTACAAAGAATGTTATGGATAATGAGATATCTTATATCAACACCAATAATATAGTAAAGAAAGGTACAAAGATTCAATATTATAAGGGTGAGTTAATGAATACTTTTACTTGCAAGTGTGGTAAAATATACGCAGTAAGTGCCAAGAATAGTAAGGGGTATGCAATAAACGAGGTTGAAGAACATAACGATCTTATAGTTATTAAAGGAAGTAATGATTCATTAATCCATATCGTGCCTAATGATGTTGTTGAACTGCTTGGATTAGACGCACATAAACCTAGATGGTATGTAGTTGATGCTTATAAGATAATTGAGTTATTGCCATTCCTTAACGGTAAGATTGCAATACTTACAGTTGGTTGATTATAAATTGTTGGTTAAAATGAATAGCATAATAGGACTAAAGTGGAGGTTCAGGAGTAATGCAAAATTAATCATTGACATATTAAGATATATAGGATTTGAACAAAAGGATAGGAAAGAATTACTAAATGCAATAATAAATGATTATAATGATAAGAAAGATAAGCATAAGATATCTACCATAATATGTAAACTGATAAATAAAGGTTTAATCAATATTAATGAATATAAAGATCCTAATAAAAGATATTATTTATGCCTTACAGATCAAGGTAGATGGTTACTCTTATGTTATATACTTAATATTAATCCATTACAACTTGCTATATTAGCATTACTATACAATAACTATCATAAATCAATAAAGAATGGAACAAGATGGATAGTACCATTTATGAGAAAAGAGTTAGAAGGCTTGTTATCTTTTTATAATAAAGAATACTTGTTAAAACAGATTAGAAAACTTTGTAATATGAATCTATGCACATATACTTATGATAGCAATTGTATAATGCTAAATTATAAGGCATATAATATACTAAACAAGTTCCATAATGATATGCTTTCATTGTACAAGCATATAATACAAATATCAGATCTTAATGATAAGTCATATGTCTATGAGATTTAGTTATGTCTATGAGATAAAGCCTATAGATTTACTCTCATTACATGAAGATATGCAAAAGAATATTATTACAAGATTTCTATATCTACTGAATTGGATAGAAAAACCCTTAATATTAAAGATAGTTAAAGATAGTATAGAGATAAGTTTTAAAGAAATAAATGAAAAATTACCAATAACTAGAACATTCCTAATGAGCAGCGAACCATTAGAGTACATATTAGATATGCTTGGATACGAGTATGCAAGAGTACTTAATGCAATTAACTATACTAATGTAAGAGAGAGATTAACATATTTAGTTATAGATAAAGAGAAAAACTCTAATACATTTGTTAGATGTTTTATGTTATATAGACTTCCTTCTAATGCAGATATAGCATGGATAAGCAATATTTCAAACTTATGTGATGAACTTATAATCCATATAACTCCTATGAAACAAGAACTTGCTTTAAGTAAGATGAAAAGATATAATACACTAATAAATGCTGCTGCAGTAAAGTACAGTTCATTATCATATAAGGCTGAGATCTCTGAGCATACTCTACAAGCATTAGAAAAACATGAAACAAAGTTATTTAAAGTAGCAATTACAGCTGTTATAAATGCTAATAGTAAAGATGATCTTGACTCAAAGAGCAAGAATTTCATTAGAAATGCTAGGCAGTATGCATCATTTGATGCAGTAATAGGTAAACAGAAAAATATACTAGAAGGTAAGTATAAACACTTGATAATTGAGTTGGGTAGCATGAGTATTCTCTATCCATTTGTTAGCAGTGAGATGGTAGAATTACCCAATGGTATTATGCTTGGCATAAATATGATTACAGGTTCCCCAGTTATCTATGATTATTCATTAAGAGATAATTATAACATAATAATACTTGCAGCATCTGGATATGGAAAATCATTAACTGCAAAACTTATCCTCTCTAGAATGTTAGAGAAGATTCCAGATTTATATGCATTTGTTATAGATCCACAAGGAGAGTATACAAATATTGCAAATCACCTATCGTTTGATGTTATAGATATAAAGGATGATAACAATGAAAGTAATAAGCTCGGATTAGATCCACTAAGGTTATTTAAAGGTATAGATGCTGCTGAAATTATATCAGATATAACAATGGCTCCTTTACTTGTAAGGAAAGAGATTACTAAGGTTATAGTAGATAATAATATTAATAATATATTTAGATTATATGAGAATTTAAGTAACAATGCACGGAAATATCTTGCTGATATACTTGCAAGTAATTCAATGATCTTCTCTGGCAATAGAGCAATAACTAATAAAACAATAATCTCACTTAAGAATGTAAATTCTTCTCATATGTTATCAACGTTACTCTTATTAACGTTAGCAAAAGTATGGAATGAGGTTAATGTTATGAAGAAGAGTATCCCAAAGATGATACTTATTGATGAGGGATGGATGTTATTTAACATGCCTTCAAGTGCAAAATTCATTAATCTTATAGCAAGGCTTGGAAGGAAGCTTAATGTTATCTTTATATTCATTACTCAGAGACCAGAGGATGTTATTGCTAATGAATATGGTAGGGCTTTG
>CAZLZM010000099.1:3098-4860 GCA_964563995.1 uncultured Nitrosopumilales archaeon | reverse complement strand
TAGTTGTACTGTATTATTAATTATAGTCTTGCCATCACCATAAGTATTTATTATTATCCTCTTATCCTTGTAGTTGCCTGTTAACTCTCACTCCATATCTACATACATGCTAATGTAGCCTTCATTATCTTACCATCATCATAATAATCTGTTCCAATTGCCTTAGATATTCTAGCCATCTCTTCCAAAGTGATTGGTATCTCGGAGAAATTAATGTATGTCTTCCTCTCGAATATACCTGTAACAGTGAAGAAACTCGTTATAAGATATGCACCAACTGCTATACCTATACCTACTGCTATTATTATCATACTCTTCCTAGCCATACTCTCACCCATATATGCTCTTAACTCATTACTATCATATGAGTTTACACTGTTATGATTAGCATATGCTATAATTACTATTGATAAATGCTGTAAGCAGCATAATAGAAACAATCACTAGTTTTCTTACCTCCATAGAATAATTATGATAATTCTCATATATATCGACAAGAAACATTAATACTATACAGATGTTAGGTATATTATCATCAAAATCTTTATTTATTACTAAATAATAAATAAATCCCTTATCTCTATATTAATTGAATCAAATAAAGAAGCTACTATTGTTACTAGAATACATTTTGCTGCTAACTACTACCTATCCCTCTTACCTTCTATGAACTCTAGAAATGCTTGCTTAGCATCGTTATATGGCATCTGTAACGGGGGATGCTTGAAGCAGTATGCTGATACACTAATTAAAGCACCACCAACACCTCTATCTAATGCTACCTTTACTGCCCTAACAGCATCTATCATAACTCCAGCACTGTTGTAAGCATCTATGACATTTAGTTTAACATTTATCTCCAATGGTACATTACAGAAATAACGCCCCTTTATGTATATATAGCATACCTTCTCATTCTTAAGGAACCCTACATAATCACTTGGTCCTATACGCATTGGTACATCGTAAGGTAACATCGCTCTTACAGCACTAGCCTTGCTCTCCCTCTTATGCTCTAGCCTATCTTCATCTAGCATATTGTAAAAGTCCGCATCTCCTCCTATATTCAACTGGTAGGTCTCTTCAACCTTTACCCCTCTATCGACCAATAGTTTTATAAGAGTCTTATGTAGCACTGTTGCCCCAAGTTGGCTCATAACATCATCTCCAGCAACTGGTAAACCCTTGCTAGCAAACTTATGCTCCCATCTTTGATCAGATGCTATGAATACTGGCATTGCATTTATGAATGCAACATCTGCATTCAATGCCTGCTCAGCATAGTACATGGTGCCTTTAACACTACCAACTGGCAAGTAGTTTATTAGAATATCTGCCTTGGTCTCCTTAAGCCTCTTAGCAACATCAACTGGTGGTTCATCAGATACCTTTACAATATTACTTAGATGCCTGCCTATACCATCATGGACCTCGCCTTTCTCTATCTTAACACCTAAAGGTTCAACATCACATACCCTTAGAGTATTGTTAGGCTCAGCGAATATACCCTCTGAGAGATCCTTGCCTACCTTGTTTGCAGCAACATCAAATGCAGCAACGAACTCTATATCACTTGGTGTTATCCCAGCAAGATTGTATGCTACTAGTCCTACTGCATCGTTCTCATGTGAGTAATACTTTGTACCTTGTACAAGTGCAGATGCACAGTTGCCTACACCTGCTATTGCTACCCTTACCTTCCTTCCCATGCATCTTACACACATGTATATTAAAATAAACCTTTCCTAATTAAGAATACTAT
>CAZLZM010000099.1:0-2998 GCA_964563995.1 uncultured Nitrosopumilales archaeon | reverse complement strand
CCTTTCCTAATTAAGAATACTATTATAATATACTCATGTGTATAGATTTAGCATGCTGGAGTGGAAGGTTAAGGATATTAGCATAGATGAGAACTCTACAATTGAACATATAATGCAAGAGATGTTGAACTCTGGTGGTTTCATGGCTAGGCATCTTGCTTTAGCATCGAGTATACTTGGTAACATGCTTAACGATATGGAGTGCTTCAAATTCCTATCATTCGTTGGTGCTTTAATAGCAACTGGGCTTAGAGGCGTAGTAAGGGATATGATAAAGTATAAGATGTTCAATGCAGTAATAACTACATGTGGAGCATTGGATCATGATATTGCTAGAGCCTACTCTGACTATTACACAGGGGAATTTGATCTAGATGATTATAAACTTGCAGATGAGCATATACATAGGTTAGGTAATGTTCTAGTACCATTGAGTAACTATGGACCATTGATTGAGAAGATAGTACAGCAAGTACTTGGAGAGAGTTATGAAAAAGGTGTAAAAGAGTTATCAAGCCATGAGTTATGTTATCTACTTGGTAAGAATGCTAATGAGTCATCCTTCCTATACTGGGCTTACAAGAACGATATACCTGTATTTGTACCTGGTATAATGGATGGTGCTATTGGAACCCAAGTATGGTTATTTGCTCAGAGGCACAAGGACTTTAGACTTAACCTGCTCAAGGATGCTGATAGGCTTGCTGAACTTGTGTTCAATGCTAAGAGAAGTGGTGCACTCATGATTGGAGGTGGGATATCGAAGCATCATACACTCTGGTGGAACCAGTTCAAGGGTGGACTTGACTATGCTGTATATATAACTACTGCTGTAGAGTACGATGGCAGCCTTAGTGGTGCATTGGTTAAAGAGGCTATATCATGGGGTAAGGTTAAGATCGATGCTAAGCATGTAACAGTTCATGGAGAGGCTACACTTATACTACCATTTCTGTTTGCTAGCATGCTTAGATCACTTAGAATTAGATTGAATAAGTAAAGTATCTGTATAATTAAAAATTATAATCATTATATTTTATTTATGGCTTTGATCATTGATCATTTACAATATATGAACTTTGAGTAAGCATATACAAAACCATGCTTAGAATAAAAAGATGTAAGATTATCCCTAGCAAATGTCTGTACTACAAGTATCAAGCTTTTACTCCTTGCCTCAAGTACAGCCTCCCTTATGAGCAAACTTGCAACGCCTTGTCTTCTATACTCTTGGAGTACACCTAAACAGTACAGACCCATAACATTGGAACTTAAAAATAGAGCAGAGCAGCCGATAGGCTTACTATTATAGTAATTACTCTTGCTATAGGCTAGATTTAATATTAGCTTATTGCCATGTAACTTGAGTGCTTCTGCTATCCTCTTCCTAATCTCACGCTTATAATGGTTTATGTTAAATGCATTAGAGAATATATCTATCCACATATCAACATATCTCTCATCTTTAATACCCTTATCTATTGTAACATTACTATTATTATTGCTATATACTACGCTTATTCTATCATTATTGTTGTTAACCAATGTTATTATCATATCGTATACTGAGTAACCATACTCCTCCATCAACCTACTCTTATGGGTAGAGTATATGAATGGTGTAACACCTTTGCTCTTAAGTATCTCCTCAGCATTAACTACATCTACAATAGCATTACAATCTTTAACCACTATCCTATTAAAGAACTCATCATCACGCATGACACTATTATAGTAAAGTGTAACATACTCACTAACTATTATCTTACGAGAGAAGAGTTCTACGAATGATAGCTCGTTCTCTTCTATGATGTTAAAGTAGTACATCCGAGATAACCTTTAGTTCATCGATACTAATATTATCAATACTATTGTAAAGCATATCTATAACTTTATCAGTTGCAAAGTCATCACTCATATACTCATTGAACATATCTATCATTATGTAATTATTATTGCTTCTGTAGTTGCTATTCTTATTATTCTTATTATTACTCATTAACCTTGAGTCTATTAGAATGGATAACTCTTTAAACCTCTCAAGTCTATTAAGATCAAGATCCATATCCGCCCTATAATGCTCTGATAGCATGTATAGGCGTAATGCCTTGTAACCATACTTTGCTACTATATCCCTTATCCTTACCACATTGTTGAATGACTTGCTCATCTTCTTACCATTAACTGTAAGCAATCCTATATGCATGAAGAATCTTGCTGTATAATTGCCATGAGTTAATGCTTTACACTGTGCCATATACACTTCATGATGAGGATATAAAAGATCCCTAGAGCCTATATGCATATCATAACAATTGTAACCATTTGCCAATGCAACAGCTGTATCTTGCATATGCCAGTATGGATACCTTCTATCCTTGATACTATACTGCAATAGTATATCTGCTACATTCTTCTTGCCCTTCATTATGTCCAATGGTTTAAGCATAAGCTCATCTATGCTTGAGCATGATAATGATCCATAACCATGCTTATATGCAGAGAATATATCAAGGTACACCCTATCTACTAACCTGTAAGCATAGCCATGATTTATCAGCGTATCTATGTAAGAGTTTGCATGGTCTACGTAATCACTAACATAAGCAAATGCATCTATACTATCTAAAGAGTTTATAAGCCTTAGATCCCTTACCATCTCCATTGCATACTTTAGTGCTAACCCTCTTGAATCCAAGTTCTCATCACTTGCCCTCTCATCTATCTTTGGGTCTATATCGGTTACATTAACTAGTATGTATGTATCTGTAGCAAAACAAGATCTAAGATACTTTACAAGTGTATCTATAACTATGAATAACCTAGCATGTCCTAGATGCAGATAATCATAAACTGTTGGACCACATACGAACATCTTAACTATCTTGCTATTGCTATATTCATTAACCAAACACTCTTTACACTTACTTAATGTATTGAATATCTTCATAATAAATGGTATTAAGATTAGTATTATAAACTTTATAAGGTAATATTA
>CAZLZM010000098.1:0-4888 GCA_964563995.1 uncultured Nitrosopumilales archaeon | reverse complement strand
ACTTTAGTCGTGGAGAGTGTCAACTACTCTAAGCCTCACAGCATTCTACTCTTTGATAAACCACCTTTGATATTCTCCAAACTTCAAGTTTATGAATAAGTATTTTTCTTAGCTTAACGGATATCCTAAGCTTCTCGCTAGTATTTAACCAGCAAAGCATCAAATTGTATGAATAGCTTTTTAGCTACTGGTCTATCGTCTTTAGCCAGTCCTTTCGCTTAAGCCTTCTTCAGCACACCACCCTCAAGCGGAGTGGTAGTAGTGCGGAGTAGCAATCCCACTTGGACTTCCACTCACTATAAAGTTGACTATTCAGGAACTGCTGTCGAGCACTATATTAATACGAAAGTCTTCATTGGTTCACTTGGATACATACTTGTTGTCCTTTACTATGAAACGCCATAGCTTATCTGTTGCCTTTGTTATACCTATCCTTTTTGTTGCTACTATATACTCCTTATCTATGTTAACATAGTGTGCTATGTACAAAGGACCTCTAACAGTTAGATCTATACCATTATGTTCCTTGCCTATGGATAATGCTTTAGTTAACCTTCCAGGCCCACTAGCTATTCTATCATCTCTACCCCCTCCAGATCTGCTAACCTTTTGCATAACATCAATACCATCTATTGGTTGTAAAGCCCTTATAAGCACTGCACCTGCACTCATGCTAGAGTCTTTTGCTACTACATTAAAGCAGTAATGATTGCCATATATTAAGTACACGTATGCATAGCCTACATCACCAAACATGATCCTATTCCTATTATTAATACCCTTGAATGCATGACTTGCTGGATCGTTTAAGGTATATGCTTCAGTCTCAACTATCATACCGCTTAATATTATGTTTTTATCTATAACCCTAACAAGCAGTTTACCGAGTAGTTCCTTGGCTACGCTTATTGTATCTCTTGCATAGAATACTCTAGGCAATGGTTCATACTCTATTCTAGGCATTATAAGTTTATTAGTAGATCTAGGATAATTACCTTAAGTCATGCAGAGGTTCATAGACTCAATTGCAAAGGGAGTATTTATGCTTGCAAGGTGTAACTTATGTTCTAAGTTCATATGGCCCCCAAGTATTATGTGTAGTAAATGTTTAAGCAATGATATAGAGTGGGTTAAGGTTGAGCCAATAGGCAAGGTTTTATCAGTTAGTACCTCTTATGTATCAACTAAAACCACAGATGTAGAGACATTTGCCCTGATAGAGTTAGATCATGGTATAAATCTATTCGCATCTATAGAGGGTAGTGCATATGAGGGCTCTATCGTAAAGATGATAAGATGTGGGCTAGATAACGATGGTAAGCCATACTATGTATTTAAAGTATTGTAACCTAAGACCTAAATATTATGTATTATGTAATAGTTAGAGATAAATTTATCTAATATTATTTATATAGCAATTTATACAGAGTTACAGTATGGATTCGATTAAAACAAACAGAACAAGGAGGCAGAGAGGTTATAATTTTGAGAGGGAACTGGTTAATAGAATAAATTGTTCTAAAGGATGGAAAGCATTAAGGCTAGGTTCTCCATCTGTTTCATTACCAGATATCATAGCGGTAAACAATGAAGAGAGTATAATTCTTGCAATTGAAGCAAAGAGTAGTAGTACAAATATAATAAGGATACCTTTAGAGCAGATAGAGAGATGCTACAATATACTGGATACATTCTCATTATACAAACATAGATATGCTATACTAGCATTGAAGTTCATGAGCAAGAGATGGAAGAAAGCGTATACGTATGAGCAGAGAAACTTAAGGGAGTATTATAAGTTATGTGAGCGTGAGCTGGATATAGGTAGTAGCAGTACAGATGTTAGCATAGTATGTAAGTATGATGGTTCTTTATACTATGTTAACAGTAATAATGATAAGAGTATGCCATTAGTACTCAAAGATTTTACCATGCCTTTCAGCCATGCTACTTATTATTGATCTTATACATGTAAACCTTGTAGAGCTCATTGTTATCCTCATCAATGTAGCTCCATACGTTAGGATCCAAATCTAACTGCTTGAACCTCTTCTGCAGCATAGGGTGCAGGCAATTGTATACTGAATGGCTTATAACTATTGAGCTGCTCTCTGCTAATGCATGCATCTTTGCTGCCATGCTTATACCATAGCCTACTATATCTCTATGTATATCATCTCTATATCCATACTGTATAACTGAATGCTCACCAACATTTATACTAACTTTCATTGCAAGTGTGGGATAATCATACTCATCAAGTATAGGATTTATCCCTTGCTCTAATACTTCAAACATAGCTATTGCAGCATTAACAGCATTATCACATGCTAGGAGTAGATTGTTAATTGCAGGAAAGTAAGATATAACTGCATCACCAACATACTTCAATACTAAACCATTGAAGTTAAGTGTAAGCAATGACATTTCTTGGGTAAATGCTTGTATTATAACTGCGAGCCTCTCAACTGGTAATGTTCTACTAAGCCTGGTTGAGCCTACTATATCTGCGTATAATACAACTAACCTTACCTTAGAGTTAGCATGTCTCTTAAGGAATTCTTCAGAGGAGTTGGTTAATGCCTTAAAGTGCATCCCTCTATTCAATGCCTTCCACATCCTTGCTTGTACCTCTGCTATGTATGTCTGTGTATCAACTACCCTAGCAGATGATAGTTCATCTAGGATTATGCTTGCTATAATATTATCATCTTTACTACTGTTATAAACTCCACTATCGTTATTATTATTATTAATATCACCATTACTATCCACCATCATACTATCATTCTTATCATTATTTCCTTTCTCTTTATCCTCAGTAATATTACTCACAATAAATAATCAATCATAATTATATTTAACAATTCTTATGCAAAAATTTGCAACTTTCCTCCAGCTATTAATTATTAATATCATATGTTACTCCTCAGCTATGCTCTTTACAAAATGTATAACCTTCTCTGCTATAACATTTGCTGCCAATTCTTGTGCTTCCTTAGTCTGAGAACCTATATGAGGGGTGCATATTATGTTATCCAGCCTTATGAGCTCTTGGTCAGTAGGAGGTTCTATCTCAAATACGTCCAATGCCGCTCCAGCAATGATCCTATTCTTAAGTGCATTAAGCAACGCTTTTTCATCTATAACTGCACCCCTTGAAGTGTTTATTATATATGCTGTTCTCTTCATCAATGCTAACCTATGCTCATTTATCATGTGCCTTGTAGACTCACTCAATGGTACATGCAAGGTAACAAAGTCAGCACTCTTCAACAAGGTATCTAGATCAGTTACTACTATAGCAAGTTCTCTAACTAACATAGGATCTATCTTTGCTATATCATAGGCTATTATGTTCATCCCTAATGCTCTAGCAAGTCTAGCAACTCTGGTACCTATCTTACCCATACCTATTATCCCTATATACTTGCCTTTAAGTTCAATACCTAGCAACTCATTCTTTATCCACTTGCCTTGCTTCATTGCGTTATCTGCCTTAACTATCCCTCTAGCAAGGGTTATCATGAGCCCTATGACAAGCTCTGCAACAGATGTAATTGCTGCCTCCTCAGCATTGATAACCTTTATACCCTTGCTCTTTGCATACTCTACATCTATATTATCTAAACCTACTCCTACTCTAGCAATAAGCTTTATACTACCATTGGATGCATCTATAACATCCTTCCTAACCTTTGTCCTACTCCTTACTATGAGTATATCATAATTCTTTACTATACTCAGCAGCTCCTCATGCTTTATATCTGGCTTGTACTCTACCTTTAGATTGTTCCTCTTCATTATCTCTAATCCATTTGGATCTATCGTATCGCATACTAGTATTCTTACCTCACCATTCTTTTGCATACCACTCTACATAGATGGTTAAATTAATTAACCTATCTGTCTCTTTTGCTCTTGCATAATAAAAATATAATATTAATAATAACAACGATGCTAATCTATGTATAGATAAGAGAGTAAAAGCAGATATAGTTGTTACGGTAGATATACCTTAATAGTAAAAGCATCAGGTTACATACGAACGCATATGTTATGCTTGTAATAGATATTAAAGTAGCTGGTGCAGAGGTTAGTTCATTAAGCACAGATATGCATAAAGAGGATAAGCGAATATCGTAAATCACTTGTACTTCTCTGCATGTCTAATAATACTTGTATAATCCAAGGTACTATATGGCATCCTGTTAATGAGATATGTAAGTTGGTTGATGATATAAATGCTGATATGATAGTTATTGAGGTAGCGATTCTAGGCTTGAGTCTATGCTATTGGAGAGTGTATCTAAGAAGGTTTAAAAGAGATGCAAATGCTCAACGTTATTGGTTAAGTTGTGGCATCAATATTAATAGATAAGCTAATTATTTAGATATTTCAATGTTAGATGAAAACCTCACTTTTATCTAACCAATATCCTCATCTTTACCAGCGAATACGTATAACGCAACAAGTTCCTTACTATTGTTATGAAACTTATGCTTCTTCTTTGCTGGTACAAATATAACCATGCCCTCCCTTATAGGTATATCTTCTTCATCATCTTCAATCCTTAAGAACCCATCACCCTTTATTATATAGTATATCTCATCATTTACATGTGGGTTCTGTGGGTCTATCTCTCCTGGTCTAAGTCTAAGGATACCAACATCCATACTATTCTCTTGCATGAATGTACAGTACCAATCATTATTCATATCCATATCCTTTAGTATCTTATTTACATCGTAAACATACCTTCGCATAGCAAACTAACTAACTAAATAAAATAAAAATGTATTCTTCATAGTGGTAGGCTATGAATTGGGATTGGATTTAATCTGAATAATACCACATAACCATGATGAACTGGCTACAGTATGAGTC
>CAZLZM010000097.1:0-5046 GCA_964563995.1 uncultured Nitrosopumilales archaeon | reverse complement strand
CTGTGTTGAATAACTCTAGGTATTTTTGCTAGCTCCCAGTTAAAATTATTCAATGTAAATAATAAGATCTGTAATCTCAGCAGTACTCTCAAAAATCATAGGCAGAAACAGTTATTCGACAAAGCATATCCCTTAAATTAATAAGGTTAATAATGAGAATGGTTCATAATGACTATGCTCTTCTTCACAAGCCCTATAGGTCTTGGTCATGCAAGTAGAGATGTTGCTATTGCTGATGAACTTGTAAGAGCAGGAATCAGCATAGATGATATAATCTTCGTTACAGGAGGCGTAGCATATCAATACATAAGGGATAATGGTTATCATGCTGTAGATGCTTACAGGGGGAAGAGTATAGATGCTAGCAATGGTACATTCAAGAACAAGCTTCTATGGCTTCTAGATTATATAACATTCTACAGGGAGTGCAAAGATGTAGCCTCATCCATTATTAAAGAGTATAGACCAGAGTTGATAGTCTCTGATGAGGACTTTGCAAGCATCTCACTTGCAAGTGCTTTAGATATAAAGAATATACTTATAACTGATATATTTGAGAGTAGGTTCCTGAACGGTCTACCTTCACTACTAGAGAAGGTCCTTAACAGATATCTTAGGAGTATAGTTGCTAAGGCTGATATGGTTATAGCGCCTATGCATAAGGATGAGCATGCGCATAATTTAGACGCTGATAACATAACATACGTTGGGCCAATAGTAAGGATGGTAAGCAAGGATAGGGATTCGCTTAGGAGAGAGTTTGGGTTCGATGGCTACAGGGTTATACTTGTATCAGTTGGAGGTACATCATCTGGTAGGTTCCTTATAGAGAAGGCTATAGATACATACACTAAGATTGCTGATAGTCTGAGTATACCTACAAAGATGGTGATAGTCTCTGGCCCATCCATAGATATTAAGAGTATTAAGAGGTGCGATGGTGTAGAGTTACATGGTTATGTTAGGAACCTACATGAGATGATCTATGCTTCAGACCTCCTCATCTCTCTAGCAGGGAGATCAACTATGGATGAGGCTAGAGCATACGGTACACCAGCAATATTCATCCCTATAAAAGGGCATTTTGAGCAGGAGAGCAATGCTAGAATCAATGGATTCTCCCATGAGGATATCGATAGATTAGATCATCTTATGCTAAAGTATCTAGCATATGAGAGGATGGTTGGTAGGTATGAATATGGTGCATCCAAGGCTGCAGGTATGATCATCAGACTCATGCCAAGATAACAAAACATAGTATAGCAGTAATTTAATATTAAATCATGTTTGTTGATCGCTATTGTCGCTCATGCTAGCACATATAAAAGGTGGTTAATTTACATCAACAATTCATAATAAAGTATTAATCTACTCCTCTCCATAATAATAGTATGCAGAGGTATGAATGGAAGAAGAGGGACATTGGTATAACTATGAGGCTGATGTTATGCTTTGGTATACTTGCAGTACTATACTTCATCTTCCTCTCAGTACTTGCTTACGTTGGAGTGGGTATGATAGCATTGATCTTCATAGGTGCATTCTTCATACTACTACAATACCTGCTCTCAGATAGAATAGTGCTCTGGAGCACTGGCGCAAAGATAGTTAGTGAGCATGAGTATCCTAGACTCCATGCGATAGTTGATAGATTGGTTGCTATGGCAGGGCTACCAAAGCCAAGGGTAGCAATAATACATACAGATGTACCTAATGCATTTGCAACAGGAAAAGGCAGGAGGAGTTCAGTTGTTGCTGTAACAACTGGCTTGATGCGTATCCTTAACGATGAAGAACTTGAGGGTGTTATAGCGCATGAACTGGCACATATAAAGAATAGAGATGTTCTAGCCATAACTCTAGCAAGCATATTCTCAACAATAGCATGGTATGTGATGCATTACGGCTGGTATGGCACATATGGGTATAGGAGTAGAGATCAGGCTGGGGGGCTCATACTTGCCATAGTAATAGCAGCGATAACATGGTTTGTGAGCTTCCTTATAATTAGAGCAATATCAAGGTACAGGGAGTTCATTGCAGATAGGGATGGAGCGCTCCTAACAGGGAAGCCTAGCAAGTTGGCAAGTGCATTGATGAAGATAAGTGGTATGATGAATAGGATACCAAGCAGAGATCTTAGAGAGGTTGAGTCCATGAACGCATTTTTCATAATACCAGCACTATCTGGCGATACACTGAGCAGACTATTCTCAACACACCCACCTGTAGAGGAGAGGATAAGGAGACTGATGGAGATGGAGGCATCTATGTATTGATATTCAAGAAGAAGACAGATGACAAGAACTCACTGTTTGGATTAACACAGGCATACATAACCTTAAATGTAAAGTTAGGAGCCAAGTTCACTGGTGGTGCTGCACTATGCGTTAAAGAGTCAACAGGCATATTCAACTCTATTGTGGATGAGGTTAGAGGATTCCTTGATGTTAGTGATGATATTGCTTACAGGGTTGAGAGGGATAGATATGGATACATCTGGTTCATCCTCAATTCAGATATGCTAGAAGGTGTAGTTGCAGCACTCGATGCTATAGCAGATACATTCATAGAGTATGGGTTCAAGGAGCAGATACTTGCAAGTGTGTTTGCTTTTAATGCAGAGAGGAAGTTCTACCTAATCTACAACCATAGGAGCAACAAGTTCTACCCGTTCGTGCCATCTTTGAATGGAAGAGATGTTGAGTTTGAGTTATTTATGCTTTGATGCAATGAGAAGAAAATAAGTAAGATGCGCTCAAAGCATAAATAAAGAATCCATCAACGTAGCTTGGGGAAGTTATACTTGAAAAAGTCTATGAACAAAGAAGCCCATGATTTTAGGTAGTCATGAGTACCTCACTATAGTATAGTCTCGTTTAATTGTATCTTGAACCCGTTTCTATTTGCTTCATCACGAAGTTTGTTGATGATCTCTTTATACTTCTTGTTCTGTACCAATGATTCATTTGTAATGCTAGTGGTTAATCTAAGCATAGGTATATGATTATAACTTTTATTGTTAATTGTTACATTCTTCAGGTTAGTGTATAATATCATCTTTAGTAATCCATCTTTAATATCATCTAAGGAAGGTAGTATTCCCTGCTTAGTATGCTTACTTTCAATAAGATACACTTTATCATGCTCTATTACTACCTCATCGCATGTAAAATAATAATAACCACCAAGATAGTTCTTTATAGTTAGAGATGCTTTTCTGCCTCTTAGATATTCTTTTGGTTGAATAGTAACCCTCTCCCTGTGTTGAGCCTTTTTAGCAAGTTCTCTAGAGAATTCTCTGAATTTTTGTTTATTATTGAATAATTCTGTTATTCTTTTGTAGGCCTCTTCAGCAGAATGCATCTTAACGTTTAGATCTTTGGCTATTTGATTATATGCTTTTAATGCTTTCCTACCTATCTCATCAATCTTATCTAATCTTTCAAGATTCCAATGTAGCGCATCAGAATGATAATTTAATAGTTCGTGGATCTCCATCTTTATATGATCTATATCAAATCGTTGGTTAGTAATTTTGTTGTTGTAACGTGGGTTCTTCTTAGCAGAAGTATAATATGATACAATAACATATACTCCTAGTAGACTCATCAACGAGATAGTATCCCATTGGAGGAAGTCTCTACCCCCATCTGCTCCCTCATCCTTAAATACAGGTATTATTGTTGCCTTCTTTCCTGGGAAGGCAAGAGAATCATAGACCCTAGCATATGGATATGATCTAGTTCTCTTTGGTGAGACCCACCAACTTACTGCTATAATAGTCTTCTTTCCTACATTAAGAAGGAACGTGGGTTTCTGTTGCAAAGCATCTCCTATATCATCGATATCATATATGCGAAGATCTTTGCATAGATATGGTTCGTATCTTATTCCTTCTATATCTGCAGTTATTTCTACTATATCATCATCGTTCCTAATATTGTTACTCATCTATAGATCTTTTCTATTACCTTTTGTTACAGACCTTTGCTGTTTAATCCTCTCCTGTAGAAATGTCCTAAGATGCTTAGCATCGTCCCTCTTGACGATCTCAATATTCTTCTGTCCATACTCTCCTGTAGAGGAGGAGAGGGTAAGTTGATTATAACCAATCTTATTTAATAGGATAGGCATCAACTCTAAATCTATCTCATAGCCATAGCAATTCCTCCCAAGTTCCATTGCTACTTTCATGGTTGTTCCAGAACCAAGGAATGGGTCTAGCACATTCTCTCCTTTAAATGTAAAGAGCTTGATAAGCCTTCTAGGTATCTCCTCTGGAAATGCTGCGATACCTTCTTCAACCCTACTCTCAACAGGAAGAACATTTGTTATATCCCATACAGAGAGGTACCACTTACCCTCTAGATACTTACTTATCTCTATCCTTGAATCGTTGATAACCTCTGGAGGGAGTTTCTTCATTGTTTTATAATCATATTTACCTTTTTGGAATATCAGTATACTCTCGTGTATATTGTCAGGATAGAAGTACATTGGGTAAGGATGTTGTATTAATACACCACTCCTCCTACTTATCCTGATATAGCCCTCTGGCTTCCTCCATACTATTCTGTCTCTATACCTAAAACCTTCCTGTATCATTATACGTGTAAGATCAGCAACGATAGGATACTTCTCACCATCAACAAGCATATCATCAGTAACGAAACATGCTATCCTACCTTCTGCTAATACACGCTTCAACTCTTTTGCAAGCCCCTTCAATAACTGTAGAAACTCATCATAGTCCTTGAAAAGATCTGGGTAATCAAATGGTGCATTATAGTAAGGGGGCGAAGTGACCATTAAGTGTATAGACGAGTCTGGTATCTCACGCATATCCCTACAGTCACCAAATACAATTCTATTGTATGTAGTAGTGGTATTAGTAGCAGTAACAGTAGGAGGAGGAGCAACAACAATACTGCCCTCCTCTTCTTCTCCTCCCCTCCTCTCCTCCACTTTTCCCATTCCTCTCCTTCCTTCTCTATTTCGTAGTATTGTAGTATTAATATAAATACTTCATGCTTTAATAATATA
>CAZLZM010000096.1:0-5098 GCA_964563995.1 uncultured Nitrosopumilales archaeon | reverse complement strand
GATTTGAGCAGGTTTCTACTGCTAGATGGTGGTTAACAGAGCCGAGTGTCAACTCGCAATATATATATAGAGATAGAGATGAATAGAGAAGCGATGGTTTCAAACTTGGATCTGTTACATAAACTCTCTCTCTTAAAGAGTAAGGCTATGAGGCAAAGGGTATGGTATAAAGCACTCTCATTACATGAGAGGATCCTTGTAAGTCTATTAGTTAAATATATAAAGCAAGTTAGGAATAAGCAGTTAGCAATAGTGCTGGCAAGGCTGGTTGTTAAGTTGAGTATCGCAGTTAATATACGTATCAGGGCTGAACAATTGGGGTTTGCTAGAGCATACACATGGTTAAAAGATAGGATGAGTTATGTAACAAGTATGGATATGGGCATGAGTATTAATATGGACATACATATACCACGTATAGATAAAGCAATCATTGAATGGTTCACCATGCTAGAGTTGAACTTCCTATATGCTAAAAGGTGGTATTGGTAGAAGATTGTAGAGATGCTAGGGGATCGTATGAGAATACTATAAAAGATATAGACAGGATAAGAGGATCTGGGTATAATCAAAGGCTATGTGCTCCATCATAGGCTATAAAGGTAGTAGGAGAGCATCAGATATAATAGTTGATGCGTTGAGGATAATGGAGTATAGAGGTTATGATAGTGTTGGTGTAGCAACTTTAGCAGACAAGAAGATACTGGTTAGGAAGGGTGTAGGGAAGGTAGATGAGGTTGTTGCTAGATTGGATATACCATCTCTAGATGGTAAGATAGGTATAGGGCATACAAGATGGGCTACACATGGTGCAGTAACAGATTACAATGCCCATCCTCATACAGCCTGCAATAGAGAGATAGCAATCGTTCACAATGGTAAGATAGACAACTATGAGGAGTTAAGGAGTATGCTTATAGCAAGAGGCCATAAGTTCAATAGCGATACTGATAGCGAGGTTATCGCCCATCTATTGGAGGAGAACCTTAAGCATAAAGGGTTGAAGGATGCTCTCATAGAGACATGTAGATCGCTAGATGGCTCTTATGCATTTGTAGCAATGATCAACGATGGTATAGTAGGGGCAAGGAGGGATGAACCATTGATAATTGGTATAGGCAATA
The DNA here is from genome assembly GCA_964563995.1 of uncultured Nitrosopumilales archaeon. Classification (GTDB taxonomy): domain Archaea; phylum Thermoproteota; class Nitrososphaeria; order Nitrososphaerales; family Nitrosocaldaceae; genus JBBIQH01. Next base: position 3,974 of record CAZLZM010000096.1, on the reverse strand, counting down.
ACAATGAGTACTATTTAGCAAGTGATGTACTAGCATTCATAAAATACACTGATAAAGCAATCTTTCTAGATAACAATGAGGTAGCAATAATAATAGATGATAGGTTAAGTATCTATGATCTTGATGGAAAGCAAGTGAGAAGGGGTGTTACACAGATAGCATGGGAGTTTGCTGATGTGGATAAGGGCAAGTACGCCCATTATACCCTTAAAGAGATAAATGAGCAGTTAGAGACCATACCAAGGGTATTCAACCACAACTATAGATTCGATGAGTTCATAGATGCAATAAAGGGTGCATCTAAACTAGTTATGGTTGCTAGTGGTTCAAGTTATAATGCATCTTTGCTAGCAAAGATGCTACTCAACAGATCATCTATAGAGTGTGAGGTTATAACTGCAAGTGAGTCACAGTACTATAGGCATATGCTTAAGGATACAGTATTGGCAGTATCACAGTCAGGGGAGACCAAGGATGTGTTAAGGGCTGTAACATATGCAAAGGAGAATGGGGCAAAGATACTCTCCATAGTAAATGTTACAACATCCTCATTAGCAAGGATGAGCGATATATCGTTGAGCATAAACTGTGGACCAGAGATAGGTGTAGCAGCAACCAAGAGCTTCACTGCCCAGTTAGCCCTATTCTATAGGTTAGCAGATGCTATTAGCAATAGTAAGAGCAATGATCATAAGAGATATGATTTGTTGAGGGATGCTGTGGAGCATGCATTATCCTTAGAGTTAGAGGATATAGCAGAGGAGATTAAGGGTACAAACGATATCTATATCCTGGCAAGATCTATACATTACCCAATAGCATTGGAAGGCGCATTGAAGATAAAGGAACTAGCATACATACATGCTGAGGGTATGCAAGCAGGAGAGTTTAGGCATGGTCCATTGGCATTGATAGATGATACATGTGTAGTAATAGTCATAAACCCTAGGGATGAGACATTCAAAGATACCATTAGCAATGTAATGGAGATAAAGGCAAGGAAGGGGAAGGTTATTGGTATATCTGATGTAGAGTCTGAGGTCTACGATTACAATATAAAGATACCTTCCGTAGACGGGTTCTATCCTCTGATAGAGGTGATACCGTTGCAGTTACTAGCATACCATCTAGCAGTGAAGAGGAACTACAATCCAGACTACCCTAGGAATCTAGCAAAGAGCATAACAGTTGATTGATAAAGATGTAATACTTGACTAATACAGAGTGTTCCCAAAGAATAACTCTCGTAGACAGAAAAGGTTATTCGGCAAGGTATCTCAGATCCTCAGATCTATTAAGGCTGCTTTACCATTAGAGATAGAGATAAAGATAGATGAGCGGGTTAAAGATTATCTTAAGAATAACTATGGTGCACCTTTCATAATAGTATTTATGGCATTATTGATATATGCTGCTATCTATCTAGCATATGGCAAGAAGGCTATAGCTGATCAGCTAGCAGTATATGCATACTATATGCTTGTTATTGGAGTAATAGGGCAGATAATAGCATACATTAGGAATAGAGATAAAGAGCAGAAGGATGAGATCGCTTAACTTTAACCTGTAAAGATGTGCAATATATCTGTTGTTATACCAGTATATAACTGCAGATCAGTTATAGTATCTACTATAAATCATGTTAAAAGCATAATAGAAGCAATAGATGAAGATTATGAGATTATAGTAGTTGATGATGGGAGTTATGATAATACTCATATAGTTGCTAGAGAGCATTTTGAAGATGATGATAGGATTAAGGTTATAAGCTATTATCCAAACATGGGCAAAGGATATGCTGTTAAAAGAGGTATATTGGCAAGCAATGGAGAGAAGATAGTATTCTTAGACGGGGATATGGAGATAGATGCTAAAGTAATAAATAGATACATAGATGCTCTAGATGATTATGATATAGTAATCGCTAGCAAGTATCATAAAGATTCTAGAGTTAAGAGCCCGTTATCTCGGAGGTTCTTGAGTCTAGCATTCAATACTTTGGTTAAAGCATTATTATCCATAGATGTTAGTGATACACAAGCAGGTTTGAAGGCTGGAAGAAAGGAAGCATTCAAGAGGATATTCAAGGCTGTATTGGTTAAAAGATATGCTTTCGATGTTGAGATGCTCGCTATTGCAAGGTTGTTAGATTGTAAGATATTAGAGATGCCAGTAAATATAACATTGGGGAAGAGGTTCAAGTTGAATGAGATAATAAGGATGTTTGTAGATATACTTGGTATAGCATATAGGCTAAGGATATTGAGATGGTATCAGAGTAATCTAGATCATGAAGAGTCTAGATATAAACCTATACTGCCTATATGATCACAAAAGGAGCAGAGAGGAGTATTGGTATAGTAATAGCAATAGTAGCAATAGCATTCTTTATAATCTATGCATACTTATTGCTTTTATCAGAATGGAGAGAAATCATATTGAGTATAAGTGTATTGGTAATAGTTGGAGCAGTAGTTGGAGCAGTAGTATGGTTAGGATTAGCAATAGCAAAGAGCGCTAAAGATGTTAAGGATAGATAATCATGAATATCTTATGGTTTAACTGGAAGGATATTAAGCATCCAGAGGCTGGAGGAGCTGAGGTATTTACGCATGAGATAGCAAAGAGATTGGTTAAGAATGGTTTTAATGTAACATTGTTCTCATCTAAGTATGATGGTTGTAAAGAAGAGGAGTTTATAGATGGTATTAGGATATTTAGAAGTGGTAATAAGTATAGTGTATATAGAGAAGCAAAGAGGTTTTATAATAAATACTCTTACCAATTCGATCTTATAATAGATGAGGTTAATACTAAACCCTTTTTAACTCCAAAGTTTGTTGATAAGCCTATAATAGCATTGATCCATCAACTTGCTAGAGAGTATTGGTTCTATGAGACTAGATTTCCTATAAATGTTATAGGCTATTATCTGCTAGAGAAGCATTGGTTAAAGCATTATATTGATATACCAACTATAGTTCCATCAAACTCAACAAAGGAAGATCTATTAAGATTAGGATTTAAGCATCTATATCTAGTTCCAGAAGGTTTAAGCATAAAACCTTTAGATGATCTGCCAGAGAAGGAGCAAAAACCTACTCTATTATTTGTTAGCAGATTGAAGAAGGTAAAGAGACCTCTAGATGCTATTAAAGCATTCAAGATAGTAAAGGAGAAGATAAAAGATGCTCAACTATGGATAGTTGGTAATGGCTATATGTTAGATGATCTAAAGAGATATGAAGATGATTCTATAAAGGTATTTGGCAAGGTTGATTATGATAAGAAGATAGAGTTGATGAAGAGAGCTCATATACTGCTATGTCCCTATGTTAGGGAAGGCTGGGGTTTAGTTGTTACTGAAGCAAATGCTCTAGGAACAATTGCTATTGGTTATGATGTTAATGGCTTGAGAGATGCTATAATTGATAATCATACTGGAAAACTTGTTAGATTTGGAGATATAAATACTATGGCTAAGGTTAGCATAGAACTCTTAAATGATGATAATGAAAGAAATAGATTAACATATAATGCATTGAGGTTTGCTAAGCAGTTTAGTTGGGATAATAGTGCTGAAGAGTTTATAAGTATTATAGAGAATGCTTTTGCAAAGAATTGAGATGCTATCTATACTGCCCCACATAATTTCTAGTCCCCATAAAGTTTATTGATATCCCTAATGAATTCTATATATGAGATTAGAATCAGAATTAACAGAGCTAGAGTATGCCTATAAGCAAGAGAAGGATGCTAGGGTTAAGGAGAGGATCCTTCTAGTAATGCTAGTAAAGAAGGATGGTAAGTTACCTGCACATGCTGCTAAACTGCTAAATAGAGCAAAGTCATGGGCATACAGATGGCTTTACAGATATGAAGAAGAAGGCATAGATGGCTTAAGAGATAAGCATAGATATGGAAGACCTTCTATGATGAGTAAGAAGGTAGAGATGAGTATAAAGAAGGAGTTG
>CAZLZM010000095.1:0-5154 GCA_964563995.1 uncultured Nitrosopumilales archaeon | reverse complement strand
GAATTAAAGTTAAAGTTAAATAGAATCATTAGTTAAAATCACTCTCCACACATACATATAACAATGTTTATTATATAAGGATATGAACTAATAATCATGCAAGAGAATGATGAGTATGTTAAACTTGATGATGAACAGGTAAAGGCAGAGCTTGCAAGGCTTAAGAATTGGAGTATAGAGAATGGCAAATTAACTAGGACTATAAGGTTCAAGGACTTCAACCAAGCATTTGGTTTCATGACTAGAGTTGCACTCTATGCTGAGAGGTTGAACCATCACCCAGAGTTCTATAACGTGTATAACATAGTTAAGATAGATCTAGTAACCCATGATGTTAATGGCATAAGTAACTATGACTTTAAACTTGCAAGATTAATAAATGGTATACTTGGAGATGAGTAACCTTAATGGTAAGAGGGTGCTCATAACAGGTGCATCTGGAGGCATTGGAAGGTCTATAGCATTAAAGCTTGCAGAGTATAATACAAAATTAGCATTGCAGTACAGGGATGAGCATAAGATAACAAAAGTAATTGAAGATATAAAGTCAGTTAATGATTACTATAGCAATGATGACAATATAATTGCATTATATGCTGATGTAAGCAGTTATGATAACGTTAAAGCAATGGTTGATCAAATGGAGGAGAGGTTCAATGGTATAGATGCATTGGTAGCAGCGGCAGGTTACCCTATAAGTAAAGAGGAGTGGTTTACTGATCCATTGAGCATAAGTGATGATCTACTCGATAGACCATGGAACATAGATCTTAAAGGCTCATATCATTGTGTAAGAGCAGTTGCACCTATAATGAAGAGACAGGGACATGGTAGCATAGTACTAGTAGGCTCAACACCAGCATTGGTTGGAGATTTTTATGGACTAGCATACACACTAGCCAAGGCTGCAGTTATAGCACTAGTTAAATCTCTTGCATTGGTACTTGCACCTGAGATAAGGATAAACTGTATAGTACTAGGAAGCATAGCAACAGATGCAAATCTTAGAATACTAAGCAGTAAGGAGGTAGATGAGATGAGTAAGAATATACCTTTAAAGAGGTTTGGTAGGGCAGAAGAGGTTGCAGATGTGGCAGTATTTCTAGTATCAGATAACTCAGCGTATATCACTGGGCAGAGTATAGTAGTAGATGGAGGAGAAGTTAGATTATAAGAGATGAAGCCGTAATTCTTCAGCAGAGAGAGTTACTCATAAAGTAAAAATCTTTTAATTATAGATTAATAAAGTTTATTAATAAATGCTCTATACCTTGAGTTAAGGTGATATATCTATGAGCAACTTCTCTAACTTTGATATAAGGAAGTTCGATTGTTCAAGTTATGATGCACTGTGCAAGAGTTTTGTATGGGAGTTACCAGAGTACTTCAATATGGGTATAGAGATGCTCGATAAACATGCATCAACAAACAAGATAGCCTTATACTATGAGAACAATAACACAAGTATCTACAGGTTCAAGGATCTCTTAAAGATGTCAAATAGGCTAGCAAATGCTTTAACGGATCTCAAGGTAGGAAAGGGTGATAGAATAGCTGTACTTGTACCCCAAGGACCAGAGGCTCTAGTAAGTATGCTAACAGCATACAGGATAGGGGGTATAGCTTTATCTATGAGTACTCTATTTGGTACAGACGCTATAAAGTATAGACTTGCTGATAGTGGTGCAAAGGTACTTGTATTTGATCACTCCCTAAAGGATAAGGTTAAGCCAGCATTAGAAGGGCTTGATATAAAGCATGTCTTTGCTGTTAACTCTGATAGCAGTGAGTTTGATGACTTTAATAGTATAGTAAGCAATGGCTCATCAGCATTCAAGCCTTACAATACTAGGATATACGATCCAGCACATATGCTTTACACCTCTGGTACAACTGGGTTACCAAAGGGAGTACTACTACCTCATAGCTTCCTGCTAGGCTGTATACCATGCTATCAGTTATACATGGAGCTTGCCCCACAAGATGGCGATATATTCTGGACACCATCGGAGTGGGCATGGGTAGCTGCAATAGGGGATGTGCTCTACCCTTCTCTTTACTTTGGTTACCCAGTTGTAGTAACCCCTAGGAGTGGTAAGTTCGATCCAGCATGGGCATTAAGTATACTTGAACGTTATAGAATAACATGTGCATACATAGTTCCTACTGCATTAAGGATGATAAGGAAGTTCAACGAGGAGCCTAAAAAAGAGTACGACCTTGCATTAAGGGCATTAGGGAGTGCTGGTGAACCTGTAGGTGCTGAGCTTGTAAGGTGGGCTATGGATAAACTTAACGTACCATTGAATGAGATATACGGGCAGACTGAAGCAAATATAATAGTAACAAACTGCTACTCCCTAATAGGTCCAAAGCCAGGATCTATAGGTAAGAGCACTCCAGGCTTTACTGTTGAGATACTTGATGAGCAAGGTAATATAGCTAAACCTAATGAGATAGGTGAGATTGCAGTAAAGATGCCTAACCCTGTAGCATTCTTAGGTTACTGGAATAGACCAGAGGATACTGCAAAGAAGATAAGGAATGGATGGCTATACACTGGAGACCAAGGATACAAGGATGCTGATGGCTTTATATGGTTCGTTGCAAGGACTGATGACCTCATAAAGGCTGCAGGTTATAGGATAGGGCCATCAGAGGTTGAGGAGGTTATAAATCAGCATCCAGCAGTGCTAGAGAGCGCTGTAGTGCCATGGCATGATGAGGTTAGAGGGCATGTTATAAAGGCTTATGTTGTACTAAAGCCAGGATATGAACCATCAGAGGCTCTAAAGGATGAGATACAGCAATCTGTGAGAAAGAGGCTTGCAGAGTACGCCTATCCTAGAATTATAGAGTTCATAAACGAGTTACCAAAGACCGATACAGGAAAGATCAAGAGGAGAGAACTAAGGGCATTACATAATTAATAATTAGTTATAAATAAAATAAATATTCTTTACCATTTTAATCTATTTAATCTATCTATTTTATAATAGCCTGTTACCGCATTCCATACAGAATTCTGCTAGAGGAGTATTCTCGTATTTACACCTTACACATAATTTACCTTTAAGCAGTACTACACCATTACCTATGCCTTCTACACTCTCCCATGGTATATTTGTATAACTATCATTGCTCATATCTACAAGCAATACTATGTTACAGCTCTTAACATTAACTAGTACATCACTTACAATACCGATACTCTCTTGCTTGTATAATACCCTTGAGCCTACAATATCCCTTACACTGATATCTTCACCATATTTTCTACCAATTCCCTTACCAAATACCTTGTATATTGCTATAATAGCATTACACCCCTTGCATATATACTCTCCCTGCTCAATAAGCACATATCCATCTTCTACTAACTCATTAACACTCTTTCTAGCTATCCTTGGTGCCTGATTAAAGTCTCTACCACAGTTGTTACAATGATATGATATTATTCTAGCATCATCTATCCTGCCCAATGCTCCTATGAAAAGTTCTCCAGCAAGGCTAGCCCTTCTTACCTCCTCATCAGTTAAATCAGCAACTATATACCCTCCAGAACCCTTTATCCTCTTTATCAATAATACTTACTATAACACTTGGATTATAAAAAATTATTAGTGGGCTTATACTCTCCTTTATACATGGCAAACATAAAAGCAACAAGTGTAAGTACATGGGATAACGATGTGTTAAACTCTAGCATACCAGTACTAGTAGATTTCTGGGCAGAGTGGTGTGGTCCATGTAGGATGGTTGCTCCAGTACTTGAGGAGTTGGCTAAGGAGTATGATGGAAAGGTTAGGTTCCTAAAGTTGAATGTAGATGAGAATCCAGACGTTGCTAGGGAGTATGAGATATATAGTATACCTACTTTACTGCTATTTAAGGATGGTCAGGTTATAGGTCAGCATATAGGTGCTGCCCCAAAGGATGTTATAAGGAGGTTTATAGAGAAGTCACTTAGAGCAGAGTGAATAAGAATACGATGATCACAATAAGCAAATAGAATACGATTCAGTATAGAATAACACAATAAGTGGTAGTATTAGTAACTTGACCTCCTATGAATAAAAATAAACACTTAATTTATTCTAAAGTTATGTGATATATGATGGGTCAGCTAGGCTATAATACACGTGGACCATTGGTAGACAAGTTAAAGAGCTTGCTTAATGATGTTCAGAGTAGCTATGAGGCATTTCTAGATGCATATACACTTTACCAAGAGGGTAAGATAGGGGAGCGTGATTACTTTATAAAGATGGGCAACTTTCTCATGCAGTTCTCTTCACTAGCATTCCTCATGGTAAAGGTTATAATAGAACTAGATAATGCTATAGGCAAGGGTACAGAGGCTAAGCAGGTAGAGGTTGTAAAGCCCATGCCCCAGGTTAGTGTTAGAGACGTTAAGCAGGTAGACAGCAAGGTATGTGAGCATTGTAGATCAACCATACCTGCTAAGGCAAAATTCTGTCCAAAGTGTGGTAAGCAGCAGAGTTAGTATATAAGCAAAGGTACTAACAATATAGATTTGATCCCATCTCCATCTATAGATATAGATAATAATAAGAAAGGATATAATTACGCTATGAAGGTGTTTAATGCAAAGAATGCTGCAGAGGATTACATGTCAATGCATACATTAACGTACTCAACGCCCGAGATGACTCTACTAAAGTTTGCAAAGTGGTTAGGTGATATAGTTGAGATGCAATGCAAGTTAGATAAGGATAGATGCCCTAATGAGGATGGTCTGCACCCAAAACATAAGGTACCAAGACTAATGCTATACATAGAGGAGAAGGAAGAAGAGTATAAGATGGATATAAGTGATGAGTTCATACCTACTGGAGCAGTAACTACACTCTTTGCAAGGGCAAAGGATTATACCATGATGAAGGATAAGGTGTCTAGTAGTGATAGCAATGAGAGTAAAACCAAATCAATGTTCAAATTCTGTATAGCATGTGGGGCAAAGATAGATGTAGATGCCTTATTCTGTATTGAGTGTGGGACTAAGCAGGAGTAGATTATAAAAGAACGAAAACCTTGCCTTTTAAGGCGGGATGATACTACATGAACAAATAAATACCATATAAGAGAAGTAACAATAACAATAAGGCTCTGTTAACTTTAGATAATAGTTAT
>CAZLZM010000094.1:0-5163 GCA_964563995.1 uncultured Nitrosopumilales archaeon | reverse complement strand
TTATTATTATTTTTAATTTTACATTTTAATTAATTAATTAATAAGTTAATTAATTAATTAAGCTAAATCAGATACTATCTAACCTTGCAATCACTGCCTTGTAATGATTCTCTAACCCTTCAGCAGTTGCTATATAACCTATATGCTCTGCTACCTTCTTTAAACCCTCCTTACTTAACTCTACCATGCTTATAACCTTGATGAAATCTAAACAGGTTAGTGATGCTCTTGCCTTTGCTATACCTGATGTTGGTAATACATGGTTAGTACCTATACAGTAATCGCTTGCTGCAGATGGCGAGTATTTACCTATAAGTATCATTCCTGCATTGCTTATCTTTAGTGCTATCCTCTTTGCATTACTTGCGATTATCTGAAGATGCTCTGGTGCAAATTCATTGATGAACTGTATAGCAACATTCATGCTTTCACACAATGCTATAAAACCATTGCTTTGTATGCTAGTCTTAACGATATCACTTCTACTAACGTTATTTAATAATACTGAGAGTTCTCTTGCAGTAGCATATGCTATATGCTCTGAGCATGTTACCAGCCCACATAAAGTATCAGCTGTATGCTCTGCCTGTGATATAAGATCCAAAGCTATAATCCTAGGATCAGCTGCATCATCTGCTAGAACAATCAGCTCTGTGGGACCAGCAAACATATCTATTGCAACATTACTTGAGACTAGTAGTTTTGCAATATTAACCACCATTCCTCCTGGACCAACTATCTTGCTCACACTCTTTATACTCTCAGTACCATATGCCATTGCTGCTATTGCTTGTGCACCACCTATCCTATAAACCTCATCTACCCCTGCTATATCAGACGCAACCAATGTTAAAGGATCTATGTTTGCATCTTCATGTGCTGGAGGGGTGCATGCTACTATTCTTCTAACTCCTGCTACCTTTGCTGGTAATGCACACATGAGCATAGTGCTAGGATACCTTGCCTTACCACCTGGGATATAACACCCTACACTCTCTATAGGTTCAATTACTCTTGCTATCTTTATACCATTCTCATATACCATATCTATTCTTGTACTCTTTATAGTGTTCAACAATTCTCTCTCAACTTTCTCTATCCTCTTCTTCATCTCCCTCAACGCTTTAACCTCTCTGTAACTAACTTTATTGTATGCATCCCTTACTTCATGCTCGCTTACCCTTAGTCTCTCTTTACTTAATACAACACCATCGAACCTCTTAGTATAGTCTAGTAATGCATCGTCACCCTTAGCCTTAACATCATCTAGTATGTTCTTAACAAGCATTAACTGTTCCTGCTTTATAATTACACTACTTCTAAGCGCCTTTACAGTCTCTACTATATTTGAAGAATTAACTCTTACTATCCTTACTATATTGCTATTTCTTGTTGTTGTCTCCTTGCTCATCTCTCATTATCTCCTCAAGAGGTAGTATCTGTCTAGGTTCATGTACAACTATTCCTTGGGCAAGTCTCCTTAGAATGGGAAGTATATTAACAAACTCATCTTTGCTTATTACTGTATTTACCGCATACCATCCCTCCTCACTAAGGTTACTTACAGTAGGTCTCTTTAACGCTGGCAAATGAACTAACAGCTCATTAAGGTTCTCTTCTCTTACATTCATAAATATATGTAACTTCTTTCTGCTATCAACTACGCCTTTTAATAAGGTTAATACATCATATATCTTCTCCTTCTTGCTAGGATCGTTAAGGGATTGCTTGTTAGCAATAAGCAATGCACTAGAGTCCATTATACTCTCTATAGGCTTTAGGTTATTCTGTTCAAGGGTTGTACCTGTTTCAGTTATGTCTATTATTGCATCACTATCATCTGGTGGCTTGGCTTCAGTTGCACCAAAAGAGAGTATTATCTGCACCATATCGTTACCATTGCTGCTCTTAAACCATGGTGTTATGAGCATAGGCTCTCTACCTCCATATATTCCTCTATACTTGGTATTGTTCTTGATGTAATTGCTTGCTGTATTAAGGTATTCGGTTGATATCCTTAATACCTTACCCTTGCTAGCATAATCTTCTATCATATCTGATAAGGATGAATAAGGCATATCCTTTGGTATAGCATATACTAACCTTACATATCCATACTCAAGGTTAAGCATAACTTTAACATCTGCATTAGTCTCAATCACCCAATCTTTACCAGTTATGCCAATATCATACAAACCGTTACTTACAAACGTTGGTATCTCTTGTGGTCTTAACAACTTCATGTATATCTCTGGATCATTAACTCTTACCCTATAACTTCTACCCTTACCATGTAATGAGAACCATGCTTGTTCTATGAACTTGAAAGTTGCATCCTCCAGACTGCCTTTTGGTATAGCAAACTTGATCATATATGCTAGCAGAGTTAGCTCCTTATATATAGGCTTATATTTAATTTATATTATTTATTATTAATCTGATCCTGCCTTAACTTCTCGAGTATCCTTCTTGCATTATCTACGCTTACCCTACCTTCTCTAGCAAGCCTCTCTGCTACCAAATCTACCATGCTACCTTCAGCACCTGCCATCAATGCAACCCTTCTAGCATGTAGTCTCATATGTCCATGTTGAATACCTTCCTTAACTAGGGCATGTAATGCAGAGAAGTTCTGTGCTAATCCAACTGATGCCATAACGTAAGCAAGCTCTTGAGCACTATTAACATTGAGTATCTTGAAGCATACCCTTGCCAATGGATGCATAGATGTTAATCCTCCTACTATCCCTACTGCCAATGGTAACTCTATGTAGCCTACCAGATCACCGTTGCTATCTTTGCTCCAATGTGTTAAAGGCGAGTAAGATCCTTTACTACATGCATATGCATGTGCACCAGCCTCTATTGCTCTTGTGTCTTGCATTGTAGCATTTGCTACTGCTATTATACCATTCATTACACCCTTGTTATGTGTTACACACCTGTAAACATCTGCTTTAGCAAACTCGTATGCATCCAATATACCTTCTATGACATCAGAGCCTAACTCCTCTCTAGCAAAGATAGCACTGGCCCTAGCAATCCTATGTGTAGCATAGTTAGAGAGTATCCTTAGTAGTACCTTGCCCTTTGTTATGCTCTCTACTATACTTGCTATAGATTCACACATAGTATTAACAACATTGGCACCCATGGCATCCTTTACATCAACCAACAACTCAACTACAAGCATCTTACCCCTAGAGGTATCTATTACTTTGCATACAAGATCCTTTGCTCCAGCACCCTTGGATGCTAAACTACTCTTACTGTTTGCTACTGTCAATATCTCATCCTTATACTTTAAAAGATCGCTAACTGCTCTTTGTATATCGTCTACTGAGATTACTTGTACCTGTCCTATCATGAGCGGGTTATCTGCACTAGCCTTGAAGCCTCCTCTTATCCTTGCAATCTTTGCACCCTTGCTTGCTGCTGCTATGACAGAGGGCTCTTCTATAGCCATTGGGATAAGGTACTCCTTTCCGTTTATAAGGAAGTTGGTTGCTATCCCTAAAGGCAATGATATGAAACTTACAGCATTCTCAACTATGCTATCTGCTATCTTAAAGTCTATTCCAGATCCATTTATAAGAATATTTATATCTTCATCACTTAGGTTAGCCTTCTCCTTGAGTACTCTAAGCCTTCCATTTCTATCGAGCTGGTAGAACTTCTTGCTATATAATTCCATGCTAATGATAATTTAATAACTTTCATTTATTTTCTTGCTTGAATATGCCATAAATTTTTAACCTATTTACCTAAAACTAAATGTAAAAATCATTCCAATCTTATCCTTACTATTCTATCATCCTCTATAGATGGTATCCCTCTTCCATCTCTGTTGCTAGTTGCTATATACAAGTAGCCATTATGGTAGAGCACATCCCTCACTCTTCCTAATCCAGATAAGAAGTTCTCTATCTTAACTACCTTAGTAGGATCACTTACATCTAAAGTTACCATCTCCACATGCTCTCCTCTAAGAGTAGCAAAGAATAATATACCTCTATATTTACCATCAGTAGCAAATGTTGCACCTGAAGGAGCTATGCTTACTGCATAGCATAACAAGGACTGTTCATACACTTTAGCCTCTGAGCATCGTTCGTATGGCCAACCATAATTTGCTCCTGGTCTTATTATGTTAAGTTCATCGTTTGCTATAGGCCCATGTTCAGTAGCATAAAGCATATTGTTCGTTGGATTCCACGCTAAACCTTGGACATTCCTATGCCCATATGAGTATACGTATGAGTTAGGAAAAGGGTTATCATTTGGTATAGAACCATCTTTATTAAGCCTAAGTATCTTACCTGCTAAGGATGATAGATTTTGTGCAAGCATAGGATTGTTTGCATCACCAGTTGCTACATACAATCTTCCATCAGGACCAAACTTGATCCTTCCTCCATTATGTATCTCTGCTGCTGGTATTCTATCTATTAATATATCTTCTCTAATGGGATCAGCATCTATCTTTACTCTAGATACTCTGTTGAATAAACCTTCATTGCTAGAGTATGTATAATATATGTAGATGTAACCATTGAGGTCAAAGTCTGGATCCAAGGCTAAGCCTAACATACCTGCCTCTCCTACTTTAGCCACATCCCTAGAGAAGAGGTTTAATAATTTACCATTGGTATCTATCATGTTAACTCTTCCCACGCGCTCAGTGAAGAATATTCTTCCCTTGCTATCTATATCTATACTCCATGGTACCTCTAGTTTTGTTGCTATGAACTCTAAATTGCTACCCTTAGGCTCTGGCAAGAATTCACTTCTAGGATATGAGGTATAGAAGGTTATGAGTATTGATAAGGTTACAACTATAGCAGCTATAGCTATAATCACATATACTCTATGCTTCATCTACAATTATTATGAAAGATTTTAATAAAAGTCTAATCATAAGGATTATGGTAGTGGGGAGTAGCGTGGCATTAAGCCCTATAAGGGTGGGGAAGCCTGGTTATCCCGGCGGGCTCATAACATTATGAGATACACTAAAGAATTGAAAAAAGACGTAGGGTATGTATTATGCTATAAGATGATGGTGTGAGATACCCGCAGAACGGTGGTTCAAATCCACCCCCCGCTACCATATATATCTTAGTCGGGACTGTAAAGATAATCCAAGCATTCCCAGATTATATA
>CAZLZM010000093.1:0-5234 GCA_964563995.1 uncultured Nitrosopumilales archaeon | reverse complement strand
CTAACAAATACGATATAATAATAGTGGAAAAGCTGAATACTAAAAGAATGTTAGAAGATAAACCATTAGATACCAATAAGAAGAATAATACTTTACATAGGAATATACATGACTCTAGTTTTAGAAGGTTTATAGACCTCTTAAAGTATAAAGTAAAGTTAGTAATACCAGTTAATCCTAGAAATTCAACACAAGAATGTTATAAATGTGGTAGTATAATTAAGAAGGAATTAGAAGATAGAATTCACTATTGCCCTAAATGTAATCTAAAGATAGATAGAGATCTGAATTCAGCTCTTGTCAATTTGAAAAGAGGTATAAAGATACTATTAAATAAACTACCCAAGGAGCTTGGGGAATTTACGCTTGGGGAGATCACTAAAATGTGGTCATTGAACCAAGAAGCCTCGCCTTTTAAGGCGGGGTAGCTCACAAGAATGATCAGATGTATAACATAACCTGTTTACCATCTATATCAACCTCTACGAACTTTATTCCCTTACTCTTACTTACCTCTTCAGCCTCATTCATGCTTAATATGTTAACATCCCTTGCCCTAACTAGATATGCAAGTTCATTCTTCATTTGGTTAAGTATATCTATAGCATCATCATCCAACCCTGCTATATATGCATGTTCAACAACATCTGTTGGATTATAACCCTTCTCCTTCCTTAAAGCCTGTAACCTTCTTGCTATATCTCTAACTAGACCCTTTGCTATCAACCTACTATCTCTAAATGTAGACAGCATTACTAGCATTGAGTCATCAGAAGATAGTACGTAACCTTCAATAGCCTCATACTTGACATCAGATACATCATCAATACTTATAATTACACTCTTGTCATTGTATGATAGGGTAAACATGCCATTTGTATATAATTCCCTTAGCAAAGATAGGCTATCTATTCTATTAAGATGTTCTAAAACAAGTGGTATATCACCTTTAACCTTCTTTGCTATGCTCTTAACATTAAATACTATGTTAGCCCTAAGAGGCAAACCTTGATCTATCAATGCAAGTATCCTCTTACACTTGCTTAGTATTATGTTGTTATCTTTTTTATCATCAATGTTATCAATATTAACATACTTGATATGAACTCTATCTACATTCATCTGAGCCTTCAATGTGTTTAAGAGACTACTATTGTTGTTGATCAATTCTACATCTTCTCTACTACTCAAGCATACATATGCTGCTGCTAGAGGCCATCTTCTCTTTAATGATGCCTTCATCCTTGCAGAGTTTGATAGTGATATTATACTATCCATCAGTTCAAATACTTTCTCAAGACTCTCGTTGACTAACCCTTTATTTGGTTTAACCCAATCCTCTAGCATTATACTTGCCTTATGTTTAAAGCATGTAATATATAGATACTCAGTTATGTATGGACATATGGGATGCAGAAGTATATCTACAGTAAGCAATGAATAAGCAAGTGTAGCATATATAGCAAGCCTTCTATTAAGAGTATCTTTACTATCATCCCATAGCTCATACCTTGTAAAAGGAACATACCTTTGGCTAAGATCATTTATTATAAAATCCTCTAATACTCTAGCACTCTCATGGAATCTACAATGCTCATATCCATATGTAACCCTCTCTATAACTCTTTGTAGGGTTGATAGTAACCATAGCTCACTCTCCCTTAACAGATTATTGCTTATAGCCCACTCAAGCGTATGCTCTTGGGCATTAAATCCATCATAACCAGCATTCTGTATGAAGTACACATGCAAATTGTATAATGTGTTAAGGACTTGGTATACTCTCCTCTTCATCTCATCTATACTGAAGCTTAGTGAGTCTATTGGACTTGCTTTCCACATGAGATAGAACCTAACCATATCTACACTATTGCTCTTAAGTAGATCATGGGCATCTACAACATTCCCTAGACTTTTACTCATCTTATTTCCATGCTCATCTACAACATGCCCTTGGAATAGAAAGGCTTTGAATGGTGCTTCTCCCTTCATGATAACATTCTCCATAAGCAAGGTATAAGCCCATCCTCTAGTCTGATCTATACCCTCGGTTAAGAAAGGTACAGGTACCAATTTCTCATACTCCTCATCACTCATAGATGCATAAGGCGCTGCACCACTGTTATGCCATGTATCTAGTACGAATGGCTCTCTATATGCTTTAGAGTTACACTTGCTACATCTAACAACAACTCTATCTATCCATGGTCTATGTAACTCAAAATCTTTACCATCAGGTAGCTCTATAGCATTATTTATTATCTCTTGCCTACTAAAGAGCGGTATCTTGCTTCTGCATGAGGGGTTAGAGCATACCCATATAGGTAATGGAGTACCCCATATCCTCTCTCTTGATATACACCAAGGCTTCCTCTCACTTATTATTGCTAAGAACCTATTCCTAGGCTCTTGGTAGAAGTACTCTACATTGGATGCAGCACTTAATGCCTTATCTGCTATCTTATCTATAAGGTAAAAGTACTCTCTTCTTGCAAGCCATACTACTTTATGGTGGGATCTCCAGCATAGTGGATACTCGTGCTTAATCTTACCTATCTTAACTAATGCATTTCTATTAGCAAGTAACTCAACTACCTTGTCATCAGCATCTCTAACAAATAGCCCAGCGAATATGCCAGTATCTTGGGTAAAGACAGCGTTATCATCTATTGGGTTAAATATAGGTAATGATCTCCTGCTTGCTACCTCAAAGTCCTCTTCACCATTTGCAGGAGAGAGATGTACTATGCCGGATCCAGTATTGATATCAACGAACTGTTCTGCCACAACAAAATGAACCTTAGAAGAGATTGCTTTTAATCCTGGTATCAGGTCAATCAATGGATGTTCATACCTCTTACCCTCAAGCATGTAACCCTTCACCCTCTTTACTATAGAGTAAGAGTTTATCTTGAACTCTTGCGCAAGTATACTAAGCCTATCATATGCTAGAACCCAAACCTCCTCTTTACCATTGAAGTTTACATTCACGTAAACGTAGTCTGCTTCTGGATTTACACCAACAAGCTCATCTGTAACTAATGTGAACGGCATAGTTGTCCATACTATTATGTATGTAGTTTTATTACAATCAGTATTCTCATCATCTATAAGCCTAACCTTGTAGTATAGCGATGGATCCTCTACACTCTCATAACCTTGAGAAACCTCTGCATGGCTTAATGATGTTTGGCAACTTGGGCAGTATGCTACTACCCTATAACCCTCAACAAGTATACCCTGTTCATAAGCCCTCTTAAGGTACTTCCATTCCCTCTCAATGTACTCATCCTTGTATGTCCAGTAAGCATTCTCATAGTCCATGCTCATACCTAAGAGTGAGTCAACCTCTATCCACTTTGCATTATACCTGTGCACTAATCTTTTACATTCATCAACCAACCTCTCCATGCCTATGATCTTTAGATTCTCTAACTTGCTACCTGTTAACCCAAGCTCCTTCTCTGCTTGAAGTTCAACAGGTAAGCCTTGTGTATCCCATCCTGCCCTGAAGATTATGTTAATAGACTTTAATGTATTGAACCTGTACCACAGATCCTTCATAACCCTACCTCTTATATGCCCAATATGGGGTTCACCATTCATTGTAGGCGGACCTTCAACATAACCTACCTTTGGTTTATCCTTAAGTCTATCATTTATCAATACCTTAAGATTTACCTTTGAGTAGTAATCTCTAACCATACTCTCCATAACCTTTGGATCAAACCTACTAAGCATCATATACTAGCATCATCAACTGCTAAGATATAAAAGTTAAACCCATGAAATAAATTAAGTAAAAAGACAGGTGTAGTATATGGTAAGAAGGATTAGTATAGGGCATACACCTGATGCTGATGACGCATTCATGTTCTATGCTATAGCAAATAACAAGGTTACGCTAGATGGTGTGCATATAGAGCATATAGTAGAAGATATAGAGACACTGAATAGGATGGCTATAAATGGCGAGTTGGATGTTACTGCAGCATCTGCTCATGCATACGCTTATACAAAAGGTTATGTTATACTAAAGAGTGGTGCCAGCTTCGGTTTATCCTATGGACCTATCTTAGTCTCTAGAAGTGATAATAACCATAAGGATATAATAGCAAGACTAGGAGAGGGTAGATGCACAATAGCTGTACCTGGTAGGCTGACTACAGCATACCTCTTACTAATGTTAGCACTTAAAGGCTATAGATTCAATACAATAGAGGCTAAGTTCAATACTATAGAGGACCTTGTATTGGATGGTAAAGTTGACTTAGGTCTCATAATACATGAGTCGCAAGTAACATTCGCATATAAAGGCTTAGTTAAGTTCATGGATCTATATGAATACTGGTCAGGGGTAAGCAATTGGTTGCCATTACCATTGGGTATAGACATAGCCTCTATGAGGATAAGTAAAGATTATATAGTAAAGGTTAGCGCTCTGCTTAAGCGCTCTATACTCTATGCTTATGAACACTTTGATGATGCACTTGACTATGCTATGCAGTACTCTAGAGGTGTTGACAGAAGTACAATAGCAAGGTTTGTGAAGATGTATGTGAATGATCTAACCATAGATATGGGTACGATAGGTTACAATGCATTAAAAATGCTATATTCACTAGCTTATAAGGATGGTATAATAGATAGAGACATCGAACCTGTAATGGTATGATAGTATCATATCTACTATTATAAAATTTTTATTTAATATACCTATCTCTATCAAGTTTGTGTGGAATAAAAATGTAGGGAGAGTCATCTCTAGCAGATATGGTAACTGTGTTTATTGAGTTCAATAAGGTTGATGAGTATTTAGATGGTAAGGTCTCTTTATCTTGCAGTGAGTACCTAAAGATAAAAATATAGATAAAGTAAAAATTAATGAGACCCAAGTAAAGAATTGTTCATTATAAGCTAGAGCTGTTCAGCAGACAACTACAATTAGAATGATCTTACTATCAGTTGATCATCCCTATATCCATTACCTTATACTTCCCCTCACTATTCTTACTAACAAACCTACCGAACTCCCTTGCACATTTGATACACAATGGAATAGGTTCTCTTATCATAATATTGTTCCAGTATACTGCATAGAAACTTACTATACGGTTTCTATCTTCACAATCAATGCATCTTAGCCTATTATACTTGAACTCTATCCTCTTATCGAATTTCATGCTGATATTTATTGAACAAACTATGTTATTTGTATCAATATGTAACGTTTG
>CAZLZM010000092.1:0-5311 GCA_964563995.1 uncultured Nitrosopumilales archaeon | reverse complement strand
GAAGCACCACCTCGCGGTAGTCGGACCGCTCGGCGAAAAGCCCGCCAGGCGCGATCTCCGGCCCGTGCTTGATTTGCCAGCCGAGGGATTCGAGCCAGGCGAGCGCTACGGATTCGACTTCAGATTCGGTGAGGAATTGCATCTATCGCGCCTCAATCATCGAAAAGCTTTCTTGAAGCCACCTGTTCAGCTTCTCGCTCGTACGTGTTTGACAATGCTCTGAGTGTGGCCGCCAAATGGTGGTATCCTGCATTCTCCACAGCCTCGGCCTGCGCTCGATACTTGGCTGCCAATTCTCTTTCTTGTTTCCCAGTGGGATCAACCCAGTGCACGCCGCGAGAGTTGTATAGCGCAATCTGGAATCCCCTACGTAGGTGTTCGGCATCTCTCCCATTAAGAACCTCTGCTGCAGAACTATGGATACACAGTCCGTCTGGATCCGCAGGCACATGGATAAGCACATGACCTACTATCTCCATTGCGACTTCCAAATGTCCTGTTTCTGTGCACTCTTTCTTCACGATCTCCAACCATGCCCTGAATGCGCTTCCGTCATACGACCCATCTTCGCGGAGGCCCGGCGGAATGCGCCACTTGCTTAGAAGACGATAGGCGTTCTTTGCTATCCTCTTCCTCTCTTCAGGTAGATCCTCGATAGGATGTTCCTCCTTCTTTGATCGAAACACAAGCCTAATCATCTCGCAGAAAAACGATGGATCATCGGCTAGGCGTCGCCAGAGTGATTTTGGTAACACGCCGTAGTGCCCATCCAAGAGAGGGAGATATGCCCATTCCACCTGGAAGAGGTCATTCGGATCCGTAGCCGAGTCATTCTGTAGCGCCTTGATGATCTCAACAATTTCGTAGACATACATCGCCTGTGGACTTTCTGATGACTTCAAAGCCTCGAGTAATGCACGGACAGCTGTTTTGTTGTCGAACGGCTCCTTGGTATGCAGTATTTTCCAAAGGCAATGAATCGCTGCGTATGGTCTGCCGTACCGGATTAGTTGATCTACGGCAAGTTCGAGATCTGAGGTAGTTTCATAGGGATTTACATTGACTTGATACCAATAGACCGATTGGTCTTCACCCAAGAGACGCTCTGCACGTTTCCACGTCTCTGAGGTAAACGGTAGTAAGGATAGGAATCGCCCGATTTGCCTAGGGGTCCAGTGAGAAGTCTTGATGCCGTCAACCCACGGCCAACCCTGACTGTAAAACCTGCCTCGCACAAATCCCCCTACAAACTGAGCTACTGCCTGCTGGTCGGACTCGAGCAAGTCGGGTAAAATCTCTGCTTTAGCATCCTCATTGGCAATAGCGCCAAATGCAAAACCAACGTTCCATGGAGACTGGACCTTCTTGGCAAAATCAATGACCGCCTTTATTCCTCCGCTGGCAGCAATCTCCTGTACGGCATTTTGACGCCGAACCTCCAAATCTCTCCTTTGCTTTTCATAGTCACCCTTCTCTTCGTATAGGTCGAAATCGCGTTCGCTGAAGAGTCGTTGATGCCGAAAGAACGGCTTCTGCGGTTCTATCTGTTCAACAATAGAAGCAATCCTATTAACTTCTTCTGGACTCATGGCCCAGTCAGCATCTGCAAACTTTCTGTGTTTTGTAACTATATCAACGAGCTTATTCCATAAGCGCATCCTATCGTTTTCTGGAAGAGCTAATATCTCGTTAGAGCTGAGGTGTTCCAAAAGCTGTTCGCGGGCGGATTGAGGCAAGGTTCCAAGGTGCTCAACGAGTTCCGTAAGCTTTCTCAAGTCTTTCTTTGCTTCGCCGATCGCCAACTCTACATAGGCCGATACCTGTTCCCAATATTCACGGTCGGTGACGTCCTGCCGCCAGTCGTCCGGGATAGTCTCGCGCCACGCCGGCTTGCGTGTGTAAGTAGAGGTTGAGTGAACTTGCGGAAGAAGACTGACCAATAGCTTCCATCCTATGTCAGGAAGCTCGGCAAGTAGGGCCTTGACCGCTGCCACCCGCTTGGTTACTGGAGCGCATGTCTGTGGCAGCCATGGCAGCAATATGGTGGTCAGAGAATTAGCAGGCCTATTCGCCCAACTGCCACCGGGATCCCGTGCAGCAAGTTCTCCCAAGCAAACCACCACGCGGCCGAGGTACTCTGAATCCCATGCCAGCGTCTCCAACGCCCACAAAAGGCCGGAGATATAAGTGCGGCCGGTAATACCACCCGTTTCCTGTGCGAACAACTCTTCAAACGGACAAGGGACTTTCTGCAGCGCTTTCTCCACTGCATCCAAGAATTCGCCTGGAGCTGCTTCTGCAAGCAATGGGAGTAGATCATCCAGGCTGGCCCAGCGCACCCAGTCAGCGTCTGACAGAACTTCACGAACTGCCAGAATTGCCGTTGCCTCAGCTTTACCTACGCAAGATATAAGCGCTTTGGGGTGACTCCCAAGGAGCGCCAGGGATTCTGCAATGCCCTCGCGCAATTGGTGGGAATGCCTCAGCACCTTACCATAGATGCTGGCCATGTATCGCTCATCGGGTGGCAACTCAAATTGTGGATCTGGCTCTCGCAACACCGAGACCGCAGCCGCCTTGAGCCGGTCAAGATGCTCATCAAAAAGTCTAGGCCCCAGCGCATACCACCCTTCGTAACGTGACACAAACTTCCAGTTCCCATCCTGCTGAATCAGTGGAGTGGCGGGACGAAGCGCGATCTCACGCATTTTCTCGATCCACTCCGCGTAGGTCTTTTGTGAGATGCTTTCCACCACCGCGCGGTCTGCATATGACTTCTCACTCCAAGAGCCCAGGATTACTGCAATGGCCAATTCGGTGGACTCTGATTCTTGAGCCCACTCCGGCAACAGCGAAAGGTTCTTAAGACACCGAAGCAATGAGCCAAGATTTCCGCCGCTCTTCTGCGCCAACGTGCGTGCCCGTTCCTCACTGTAACCAGCTCTCACTAAAGCCTCCTGAACCTGATGCACGCGCGGCATTGGAAGTGTCACGCTTGTTGAATCCGGAATTCCGCCGTGGGGACCAGCGAATACGACGGCATGACCAGCTCTCTGTGCCTCCTGTATCAGTTTCGCACCAGCCTCGCCACTCAGATCCAGAGCCGTGTCCGCAATCAAAATGAGTTTCCCGCTATAAGTGCAGAGTCCATCCCATGCATCGGTTTTTGAAACAATCAGGCACCGACTTACGGCGTCTATGCGACTATCATTATCGAGTGATGCTACGTACGCAGCGACGAAGTCAGCCACCTGATCGGGAAAATGTGTGGTCAGTTTGAGCCGCATGAGCACACCATCGAACACTTCTTTGAGCTTTGCACATGCCTCAGCCCGATGAGCCAGAAATACATCTGGCGTGAGAGGTGGTTCTCCAAAGGATTTTAGGAGGTCCCAGCGGTGTTCTAACGTTTCGATTCCCTGTCTCGGTAGACCAACGATCTTTTGTGCAAGCCACAGCTCTACTGCCGGAAAGTGATGAACCCAATCAATCAACTTTGTCCCGTCAATGACTCTAACGTCCTTCCACTCGCTCTTATTACGACACTTCTCAATCCATGCAGCCTGATCCCTTTCCTTCCATGTGTATTCCCAATCCCGCCGTCCGGAGAGGGGCGTTACAAAAACAAAGGTGCTTTCAAGGCGAATTCTTTCTGGTACAGCCTGAGTGAGATCATTGTAGTCAGAAGTAGCCTTGTCGCGAGCTCTCAAGCCTGTACCAATTTCCCAGAAAGAGCGTCCCTCGGGGACAAACGGTTCAAAGCCAACAGGGGTATCCAATATCCCATCAGGACCATGCTGTCCAATGCTATCGGACAAGGGGAACCGACGCTCTCGTGGCTTGGGGCATGACGCTGCAATGAGGCGCCAAACAAGCTCAACGATCAGTCCTTGAGCTTCTTGTGCGTTGGCACGCACCCATTCGTCAAGATGGTTTTCATTGATCAAAATCAACATAATCCCCTCTCCTTCAAGAACTTTTCTGCATCCTTCACTCGAATCTCCCCGCTGACCAGCTTGGGCAAGAGCGCATCGCGCAGGGCGGCAAGGGTGCGGGAGTCAATCTCAGCAGCCTCGATCCGGTCATCTACCGGTTCGCAAAGCTGCTCAAATGCTTCAACTATTTGTGATGGGACAATGACACACTGAATTGCGTGAAAGTCCTTCTTGCTGATTGAACCGAACACGGTTCCTTCTGATTCGAAGCGGCTAAACACGTCAGCCAGTCCCTGCATGAAGTAATAGGTGTAGGACTTGGCTCCAGTCTTGTGTCTCGCGGCGGCTACACCGCGCCCGATGGCACAGTCCTCAAGTGCCATGTTGATAGCTCCAACTGGTGCGCGGACACTAATTAGTGTGTCCCCTTTCTTAGCGAAGCGTGTTGGAGCCGTGCAATATACTCGACGTTCAGGGAAACGGAATGTGAAGTCCGCACGGCCTTGATAGAAGGGAATACCTTCTCCAACTTCGTTATAGGTCTCACCTGGCGGTGATTGCCCCATCGTCAGATCGAACACATCATCAACACATCCCACCCTCCACCCCTCCGGAATCTCCCCCAGCTCCGAGTCCACTAGCCGGTCGGGGAAGAGGTCGTAGAGGTGGGCGGGGAGGCCGGGCAGAGACTCGCCGCGCTGCCAGCGGCCCTCCATCTTGGCGCGCACCGGCTCAAAGTCCACGAACCATGCCTTGAAGAGCGCCCGCGCCATCGCCTCCAGCGTCTCGCTCATCCGCCGGTTCAGCTCGATCTTGTCGTCCAGCGTGCCCAGGATGTGGGCAATGGCTGCACGTTCATTGGCATCATCGGGCCAGAAGATGTTCTTCTTGCTTAAGTGGCCGATCGTGATCTGGGGTTGAGCTGATCCAGTAGTCACGTCGTTAAAGTCTGTGTTGAGGAGCGCGTAGTAAAGGTAGCGGGCATCAAGTGGCTTAGTCGTTCGAGGAACGACCGCCATTACGTTGTTGGAAATGCTTGCGGGGCCACGTGTCCATTGAACGAGACCACACCCGTTCCCTCGACAAGTGACCAGAGGAACCGCGAATGGATAACTCGGCGTATCGGTCCAGCCGATGATGCCTTTGGCCCCCCAGATAGGAATCGATGTAGCCGGGCGCCAACGTTCCGACATCCTATTAGGCGGCAAATATCGCCCTTGGTTGATGTAAGCGATTTCACCAATCCGGCACTCCCGCCACTCACTTGCCATGGCTTTGCTCCTTTTCTTCCATTTCCTCTACCAGTTGCAACTCTGCCTCTAGTTCTTTCACCGTCGGCAGGCTGCCTTTGAGTTCTTCGGGCAGCGTCTCGACGA
>CAZLZM010000091.1:0-5328 GCA_964563995.1 uncultured Nitrosopumilales archaeon | reverse complement strand
AATACAGATACCATACAAACATGATTAATATCTGAAGAATTAAAATTAAAATTATTTATTAATTATAGGAACGAAAACCTCGCCTTAAAAGGCGAGGTATATTTATTAATAAAGATACCTCTAATTAGCACTAACTCTATTCCTAATAGCATATATGCCTATCACCGCACCAACTCCAACTGCTATACCCACTGCTATACCTATTAGTGTACCTTGCTGTATTCCTTGCTCTTTAGCACTAACCCTAATAGCCTCCTTCTCAGCCTCTATAATAGGAGCATAGTTTACTGCATCTATCTTTACTGCAGCACTACTCTTATGCCCTAGCATATCCTCTGCTATAACCTCTATCGTATGCTCTCCATCTATAAGACCCTTGGTATCTATCATGTAAGAACCTGTAGGTTCTACAACCTTAGCATTACCATCAAGTGCTACAGTAACACTCTTTAGATTCTGATCACTTACATCGTATCTAACCTCTAGCATACCAGATACCTTGCTCATATTAGCAGGACTTACTATACTTATTCTAGGAGGAGTATTATCAACTCTTAACCTTAGCATTCTCTCACTTGAGTTTCCTGCATTATCATAAGCATATGCTCTTAACTCATACTCGCCATCTTCTAACATGTTAGTATCTATGCTTATATCATGCTCATTCTCGATAACTTTACCATTTGGCAATATTATATTGAAGTTCTTTAAAGTAGCATCCCTAACATCTATCTTAATATTTAATATCCCAGATACCAGATTTGCATTATCATCACTAGCAGTTTTACTACCATTATTGCTACCTGTTGTTGTTATTATTATATTACCATTATTACTAGAGTTTGGTATACCCATTATCTCTATGCTAGGAGGAGTATTATCTACATAGAATGTATATCTATTTATAGATATGTGCCCTACACTATCTCTACTAACTATGGTTAATGTATGTAATCCATCATCTAACTTAGTTGTATCTATGCTAACCCTACTGCTGTTGTTATTATTGCTTACAAGAGAAGGCAAGGAATCGTCTATACTATATGCTAGATACTCTAAATTCTCATCTTTAACATCAATATTAACATCCATGGAACCTTTAGCATAGAAAGGCATCTTTACACTTATGCTTGGAGGTTTTACATCTGGGAGTATGGTTGTTGATTTAACCTCTATACTTAATGGCTCATTGAACGTATCTTTAGCATGGAATAACGTATTATGCATCATTATTGTATATATCCCAGGTGAGTTAACTGGTACATATAATACAGTTGAATTTCTTCCATTGTTCTGTGCTGGGTAAAATCCTCCTCCCTCACTAACAACAGTCCTCCCAAGCCAATCATTGCTAGGCCAGTTTACAAACTCTTTAAATACACCTGCTGGGACATTACTTGCTACTATCTCTCCCTTAGGGTCTAGAACGAATACAGAAAGGCTACTAAATTCATTCTTCCATGTTATCTTTATGCTTAACGTATTTACACTTCTATCTTTAATATTCAAATGATAATATTTCCACTCACCAGCATTATACCTTGAGAACATATCGAATGAGCCTTGCATTAGGGCATTGGTATAGAATAGGTGTAATGGATCGTTGCTTATAGAGTTGCTTGCACCATCATTGTTAGAGATTGTAAATGGTACATCCTTGCTTGTTATATCCAATGGTACTATGAATGATACTGGTATATTGGTTACCTGCTTACTGCTTGTTACAGTTATGTAACCTTGGTAGATACCCTCAACCACATCCTCTGGTACACTTATCGATGCTCTAAACGTAGCCTTACCATGGGGCTCAATGCTTAACCTTAGCTCATCTGAACCGTTTATCTTAAGCATATCCCATTTATCCCTCTTATAGTATGCTAGAGTTAGAGTATAATCGAATGCCTCACTATCCTTATCACTCATACCTTGCCAGAACGAGAATACCTTTGGCACTTGGTAAACTCCTATAAGCATGTTGCCCTTCACCCTCTTGAATGGCTCAGATATCATGAGTTGTTGTACTGTACCCCATGCACCTGCCCTATTTATCATAGATATCTCATCGTAAGATACCTTCCCATTACTATCCTTATCTATCCAATCATAAGCATAGAGTGATGCTATCCTTAGCTCATTAGCATATATGGAATCTTTGCTAATGTTCATGAATGTCTCAAAAGGATAGTGTAACTTTGCTATGAGTAGATCTGCATCCTTCTTCTTATCGTTATCTAGGTTAAGATTTACATACTTTGGTATATACCCATAATCATCTGTATTGAACTTCTCATCTCTAACCCTAGGCTCAGTCTTACCCTTAACCTCATCAACACCTATAAGCTTTAAAGTCGTTGGTCTTATGATTAGATCGAGTCTAGAGTCTGAGTTATTTACCACTGTAAATACAGCATCCTTATTATTACTATTATTACTACTACTATTATTATTATTACTGTTACCTTTGTCTATGTAACCAGCAAACCACTTGCTTAGTGCTACATTCTTATCAGGAAATGATAACGATGGATATCCATAGTTCTTATTCTCATCTGATGAGATGAGATTGTAGTATCCTTCAAGTGAATCTTTAAGGGTGTGGATATAGTTCCTATATGTATCATATGTATAGACTATGAATGAACCTTCTTTACCTTCTATGTAATCCAATGCCTTAATAATATCTACCCTCCCAGAACCTTGGGTAAATGGATCGTACATAAGATCCTTGGCTGTGCTTGTAAGTATTAACCTAGCATATATAGGATCATAGGTACCATTGTTATTACTTTCATTATTATTATTATCTTTATCCTTTAATGCTTGTATTACCAATGCTAACATACCTGCAGTCAAAGGTGATGACATGCTTGTACCTCCAAATATACCCCATGCATGCTTTGCATTAAGCGTATACTTAGCATTAACAGGCAATGGTGTGTAACCATAAGCACCGGTAGCAAGTAGATCTGGTTTAACATCCCCTATTGCTGTTGGACCCTTACTAGAGAAGTCTGCTATATCATCGTAGTAATCTATTGCACTACCAAACCTAGGTTGTCTGCTGAAGTCTTTCAAGGTAAATATAACATTGTTCGTTGTTGCTCCTACGCTTAATGCTAAAGGAGAACTTGCTGGAGATGTAACTGTGCCATAGGCATGACCAGAGTTACCGCTGCTGTTAACTATTATAACTCCTGGGTACTTCTCATCTAGAGAACCTGGGATGCTTAACACACCAGCAAGCACACTTAATACATCATATCCAGGACCCTTATCAAGCAATGGTATAGATGGTATACCCCAACTATTGTTTATTATATCTGCCTTATGCTCTCCAGTGTAAATCCATCTCCATCTGATAACCTCTTTGCTACTGCTATTACTTTCATTATTATTAGTATTACTCTCTTCTTTCTTTTGGTATGAGTTAACATTGCTTATAATTTTTGTATCTTTATCTTTACTGTCATTGCTGCTGATCTTCTCTTCTATTAAATCAAACCCAGATGCCCATAACCATGCATAGGCTATATCACCAAACCATAATGCCTTAACTGGTATGATCTTTGCATCTGGAGCGATACCAACTATTCTATGAGTTAAGATCTCATCAGTGCTATTATTATTACTATTATTACTACTACTAGCCTTATAAATCTCATAATCAACACTCCCTTTAGATACTATTATGCCAGCACTCTGTGTACCATGACCAAAGAAGTCAAACATAACTGTAAAGTAGTTACCATTAACATCTATAGGACTTAATAGCCTCCCACTAAGTGCACCAAGGTTAGGATCTATATAAGCAGCGTTAGTATTATTGTTATCGTTATTATTGCTATTATTATTGGTACCCTTACTTACCACATTCCATACATCTAACACGTATGCCCCTAGCATACCAACTGATATATCTGCTATGCCATCTTTGTCAGCATCATATGTCAACATCAGATCCTCTACACTTATCTTCTTGTTATTATTGTTATTATTGTTATTGTTGTTAGTAGTAGTATTCTTGTCACCAATACTATTATTGAATGATGGCAGAGCTATAGGTTTCTCATCAGTAAAATCAAGATCAAAGTTAACCTCTTCTAACTTCTTGCCTAACTCAAATACAGCAAAATCTGCCCATGCAGTACTCATATCTGCTATTATGGTATCATAAACATTTGGCTCCTTGCTATCAACTACTAACACTGGTACTATCATCAATGCTGCTCTACCAAGTTGGAAGTTAAGCTGTACCATGAAGCCCATCTTATATATACCACTCTTGCTCTGGATGAAATCAAAGTTACTCTTGCCTATCCTCCAATCCGCATTAGCCTTAGCAGTTAATACTGGAGGACCCAAGAATGGATATATTGGATTGTATATATCAAACTTTAAGCCATCACCACCTTTACCCTTTATGTTCAAGAATACGCCGTTATCATTTATGTATATGTTAGAGGTGTAAGGGTCCTTCTTCTCTTCATCAGATAACTCTTGCTCATATATAACACCATTGATTATCTTTGCCTTAAATCTAGTATGGGTTAATACTATCCCTTGCCCATCAGCATCTAGCATTATAGGCATGCCATTATTGTTGTCTACTGCTATAGCATGAAGCATATCCTTGCTACTAAAATCAACACCAGTATCAACTATAGCTATGTTAACACCTTTACCTGTTATACCCTTAGAGTGTACCTTATCTATACCATATATTATATTGAACCTGTTTGCATCACTACCATCTGGTACTTTTATGAACACATTATTTGTATTATTACTATTATTGCTAGAATCAAAATCAAGCATGAAATCGTTTATAACCTTTAACCCCTTATCTCGTAGCAAGTTCACTGTGCTGTTATCTGCTACAGCATATGCTATGAAACCGTCTTTAATATTTAAATAATTAAATACTTTAACACCCATTCTACTTATAGAGTTTATATCTAAATTACCGTTGTTATTTATAATTATTACTCTTGAAATACCATCTTGACTTAAATTATTTTTATCTATATCTAATAATAAAGAGTCTCTTAACTTGATATCATTTAGACTAGCATTTTTGAAAGCAGGATGAGGGGAATCGTGAACAAGTATGTTGCTTGCAATTGCATCTAGCCTTATCTTTTCATCATTTAACACATGTGCATTGCTTGCTAATGCTAACGGTAAGTATGAGGATAACAGTACAAATATAAATATAATTGAAGCTACTTTGAGATTCTTATTTCTAGATCTCATCCACTTATAGATATTTAGAGAGAAAGTATAATTTATTTATTATTGTTTATGCGTCTGACCTCCGTGAGCTACCCC
>CAZLZM010000090.1:0-5350 GCA_964563995.1 uncultured Nitrosopumilales archaeon | reverse complement strand
AACCCCTTACTATCTTCCTCTTGTTCGCTATATAATCAGTTATAAGAACTCTACTAAGATCGGTTGGATTTATATAGTATGATCTACCCCTAACATGCTTCTCCATATCGTTGACGAACTTCAAGAGTATATCCTCTTCACTAACCATTAAAGTATCTACATCTATACCCATACTCTTGCACTTCTTAGCCTCAAGTATAGTCTTTGCTGCTATATAGGGGTCTACCTGCCTATACCTATAGCATAGGTATACCAGAGAACCACTGCTAGTATCTATGCTTATTCCATGTTCATACTTCAAGCTCTGGAGGGTAAGCTTATCAGGCTTGTAGAAGTGTGAGTATGGTCTTGCTGTGAGTATCCTCTCCTTCTCTGCATCTGAGTCTACAAAGCATGCACTAGGCTGACCATCAGTTATCATAACTATCCTCTTCTTTGATGCATTAGTACTCTTGAGTAACTTAACTGCAAGTCTGAACGCTGCTTGATAGTTAGTGTAATGCAAGAAATCATGCCCTGGTTCAAATGTCTTTAAGTATGGTATGTCTCTAGCATTTATCTTAGTTGCAAGTGCACCAAAACCAAGCAAGTGTATAGTATCTGAAGGGAAGAGTTTTGTATTAAGTATGTAAAGGCTCCATAGAGCCTTCTTTGCTGCTTCTATTCTAGATATACCCTCATTCATAGCGCAGTAACGCATGGTAGAACTAAGATCTATACAGTAGACAACTGACATGCTAACCTCATTAACAACCTCATACTGCTCAAGATCCCCTACCTTGAACTCTATTGGAATATCTATCTTGCATTTACCCTTGCTCTCACACATTATCCTCTCAACTGCATTAAGTATGGTCTTAGCAACGTTCAATTCTCTAAGATCATCACCTTGCTCATACCTCTTACTGCTCTCTAGCAGTGTTGTACCATAACCATTCTTACTAGTCTCATGCATACCGAATTGGTTACTCTTGAATGCCTTTAATACATCCTTAAGCATCAGTATACCTATACTTATGAAACCCTTATTAGTTAGCATCTTCTTGCCTTTCTTTATGTAGCCTTGCTCCTCTAGATATGCTAGCATTGACCTAGATACGTCATTAACGGTATTCTTGCCTTTATCATCTGTACTCTTGCTTCTGTTTGTCTTCATAAACTCCCTTGCCATCACCTTCTCAAGTATATTCTCCAATTCTTCTCTGCTCATGCCTTCCCTATTGCTTTTTAGTAACTCTTCTCCTATGGCTAGCAATGCATTATTAATAAGCTCTCTTGGTATCTCTGCTCCAGCGCCCTTTCTATCCTCGCTACCTTCATTACTGTAGTATATATACGATCTAACATCAGGCTGAGACATAGATATTCTCCCTCCTATCCAATATAGGAGGCTTCAATGATCTTAAACCTTCAAGCACCAACTCAAGTACAGATGCACTAAGCTCACCATATACGTCGTTACCATACTCATTCTCAAATATTAGAACCTTGGTATCTATACCGTATTTCTCAATGTAAGATATCATCTCGCCCTGCTCTTTTGTAACCTTGTTTAAGGCAATGTTAAGTATATCTTTCAATACTGTGAACTTTGATAGTTGGGTAGAGTAGCTATGCTGACCATTGCTCCATAGACTAGTCTGGGATGCTATGAACTGATTATTCTTGAACTCATCCTTAATCCTTGTTATCTGCTCAAGCGTTATATCAGATACATACTCCAATGCTGTCTGCCTTAATGCTTCATCTATTATATGCTCTAAGACCCTTCTTCTATTCTCACTACTATCCTCTATCTCTGATAACTCAAACTTTGCTGCTGGGTATATAGCATGAATATCAGATATCCTAGGTACTGCTGCAACGCTATCATTGTATAGTACTCTTGCCCTTATAGCTTCACTCATAAGTAACTCTAGACTATGTATACTCATCCTAACACTAACACCCTTATCTTTGTTCACGTCTGGATGCTCTCTTGCAAGGTGTGTTATCCTAGCAAGTAGTTTAAGCATGAATACTGGTAATAGTACTCTATCATCTATAACCTTAGCCTCTTGCACCATTATTGCAATCTCTTCCCTTATTGTGTAAGGGTAATGGGTTATTATATGACTCTCGAATCTATCTACTAGGGGTTCTATTATCTTGCTTGCATGTGTATAGTCTATTGGATTTGCTGTTGCTATTACACGTACATAAGGCTTGAATATTACAGGATATGATCCTGTGGTGAACCTACCCTCTTGAAGCACACTTAGTAGTACTACCTGTTTCCTAGGATCAAGTACAGGTAACTCGTCGATGCATAATATACCATGCCTTGCCTGTAACAATTGCCCAGGTGAGTAGGATTCTATGCTGTATAGTGATGCACCCTTTGCTATCTTAACAGCATCTATCTGCCCAACAAGATCCTTTATTGATATATCTGGTGTTGCTAATACATATCTATATCTAGCCATACCATCAACCCACTCTATCTCTGTATCTAGCTTATAATCCCGTATCTTGTACTCACAGTCATTACATATGTGGAACTCTAAAGATGTATGCTTTGGATCATTGCCTGAGAGTAGATTTATAATCTCATCCTCTGGAAGTAGTAATGGTATGTCATGTATAATACAACCTTTTATTGCAGGTATTGGTGACAATAGATTCCTTGCTATGGTCTCTGCCAACTTTGTCTTTGCTTGCCCTATCTTTCCTATATACAGTATATCATGCCCAGCAAGTATTGCTCTATCTGTTGCTGCTATAATATCATCATAACCTATTATACCTGGATAAGGATTCTTGCCCTGCCTCCTCTTCAATATAAGGTTCCTTCTCAACTGCTCATCAACGCTCACGTATCTGTAATTAATCTCTAACAACTGACCTATAGTGTTAATATTCTTATAATTCTCAGGAAGCCCTGCTACTATCTCGCTATACTTTGGCTTTGAATTGTATGCTCTATGAACCAACTCCCTTATCCTGTTAACACTCTCATCCATGCAATTATAGAGCAGTAAGCACTAAATTTAAAGGTTCTTTTAATTAGTAAAACTAAATGAATGGATAAGTAATGATATGGTTTTTATTGCCCTTCTATTGACTTGCTAACATGTCAACTCAAGAGTTTAGACATATAGTAAGGATAGCTGGGAAGGATGTAGATGGTAGAAAGAATGTAACTGTAGCATTGGCCGAGTTGAATGGTATAGGATACAACTTTGCATATGCCTTGATCAATACACTAGGAATAGATAATAATACAAGGATAGGTTACCTCTCAGAGGATAGTATAGCAGCAATAGAGAATGCGCTAAAAGACCCCTTGAGAGTAGGCTTCCCACCATGGTACCTTAATAGGAGAAATGATATAGACACAGGCAATGATCTTCATCTGCTTGGTTCAGATCTAGAATTTGCAATAAAGAATGATATAGAGAGAGAGAAGAGTGTAATGAGCTGGAGAGGATATAGACATATGTATGGATTGAAGGTTAGAGGGCAGAAGACAAGGACTACTGGTAGGAAAGGAGGAGCAGTAGGAGTAAGGAAAGGAGGAAAGACGGCTGCACAGCAACAACAGCAGCAATCCAAATAAATAGCAGAATTAAAATTGTGTAATAGTAAGCATGGTGATGATAAATGGGTGATATAAAGAAACCAAGGAAGAAGTATAGTAGACCAAAGAGGCATTGGGATCTAGCACTCTTGATGCAAGAGTTGGAAATAGTTGGTAAGTATGGCCTAAGGAACAAGCGTGAGCTGTGGAAAGCACAATCTAAACTGTCCAGTATAAGGAAGAGGGCAAGGGCATTGCTTGCATTACCTATAGAGGTTAGGAGGGCTAGAGAGAAGGAGTTACTCAGTTCTTTGAACAGATTAGGATTAGTTGATGAGGATGCTACCCTAGATGATATCCTTAACCTAAAGGTAGAGGATATACTGGAACGTAGGCTACAGACTATAGTATATAAGAAGGGTTTAGCTAAGACACCGCTACAAGCAAGGCAGATGATAACACATAGACATATAGTAGTAGGGGATAGGATAGTTGATATACCAAGTTACTGGGTAAAGAGGGGAGAAGATGAGAAAGTAGCATTAAGAACAGATAGTCCCCTTATAAAAGTAAGCTCTAGTTAACTAAAACCCCAGCAAAATAATAAAATCTAATATTATTAACTACACTACTCAAGAGGTTTGATTAAATCTATTTAATAATATGATGATTTATCACTTTTAGGCTATGAGCATAGAATTGATACTAACTAAGATCGTTAAAGATGCTCAAGAAGGTCTTATGCCAGAGATACTAGCATACTGGTACTCTATAATAGTTACTAGAACCAAGACCTTATTACCAATGGAGTTAAGGGATAAGATAAGCGTTGAGCAGGATGAGTATTTGCCAATGAAGTTCAAGTTAAATATATCAAGGCGTGCTGTGCCAATATTGCTAAATGTTATAGATGAATCAATCAAAGAGATGCCTTACTCAACTAGAATGTATTTTGAAACTGTATATAATCTGATAGTTAGGGAGTATAATAATACTGCTAATACATAGGCGATATTTTAGTAATTTATTTGCTATCTCTATCAATTTTGTCCTTGTTATCTTTATTCGTATCATTCAAAGGGTCATCAGGATCATCTTTAACCTTAACATTGTTAACATCTTTACTAGTGTTAGAATCTAATCTGTCCATACTGTTAATACTATTGCTATTGTTACCACTAATAGCATTATTACTACTGTTATATGTATCTCTCTCACCTTGCATACTCTGCTTACTCTCTTTACCTTTATCGTTTAATTTGCTTATGAATATCATAGCTAATATTATCCCAATTATAATGTAATTTATAGGGGGTGTTAATGCCTTGCTTACTAATCCTAACTTTGGTATAACAAAGACAACCTTGCCTATATACTCCCTCTTACTTATAGGGTAATCTATTCCTGGTATAGATGCTGGGTTGTTATCCCCTTTGGTAGTTACTATCTTCTCGCTACCAATCTGAATCTTAACAACTCTATGTACTATTACCCTATCATAGTCTGATGGGCTATGAAATACTATTATATCACCAACCTTTAGATCATCGAATGTGGAACCATCTCTAACAACTATTACATCATAAACATTAAGTGTTGGGACCATGCTCTCACTTGATACCACATAGAATGGATTATCTGTGGCAAATGCAACTCTTAATCCAAGCCATACTACCACTACACCTATAATTATTATGATTATATCTCTCAAAGCCTTATTGATATTCTGCTTCTGCAACAAGATAATTTATTGTAACCGTTTAGTAAATCTTACCTTTCTATACTACTTAA
>CAZLZM010000089.1:0-5398 GCA_964563995.1 uncultured Nitrosopumilales archaeon | reverse complement strand
AAGAACTCAACACAAGAATGTTATAAATGTGGTAGTATAGTTAAGAAGGAGTTAAGTAATAGGATACACGAATGCACTAAATGTAATATAAGGATAGATAGAGATTTGAATTCAGCATATATTCATCTAAAGAGAGGTATACAAATCCTACTAAAGATACTACCCAAGGAGCTTGGGGAATTTACGCTTGGGGAGACGTTAAAGTCTATGAACCAAGAAGCCTCGCCTTTTAAGGTGGGGTAGCTCACATTCAATGTGCTTACTAATTCTATGGAGAATCTCCCAACTTCTACGGAGTTCATGCTAATGCTTACACTCTTACTAGCATCAGCAATACTTAGTAGCATAGGGATAAGAAGGATAGGCTTGCCTCCAGTGATAGGTTTTATAGCAGTAGGTATGGCTGTTGGTCCATATGGTTTTGCATTGGTTAATGATGTTGAGTTAGTTAATATACTTGCAGATGTTGGTTTGGTAATACTTGTATTCGTTATAGGCTTGGAGTTCAACCTTAGCAGGTTTAGAAAGGTTGGGGGTATAGCTGTTATAGGTGCATTGGTTGAGCTTGGGCTTGCATTCTTGCTTGCATTCCTACTCTCAATAGCATTAGGATTTAGACCAATAGAGGCATTATACCTTAGTGGAATAATAAGCATAACAAGTACAGCTATAGTACTTAAATTACTGAAGGATGCAGGTATAGTACATACAAAGGAGGCTGAGTTTATACTCCTAGTAAGTATAGTTGAGGATATATTTGCTGTGATATTACTTGTTGCTTTACCAAACATAGTTAAGAGTGGTACAGCAGATATAGCACAGATAGCAAGTATAGTTGGACAGAGTATAGCATTCTTCATAATAACTCTTATAATAGGATTGAAAGCAGTACCCAAGGTAGTAGGATACGTTTCTAGGATGGATATAGATGAGGCCCCATTCTTGCTTGCATTATCCCTAGGTTTTGGTCTAGCACTACTAGCAAATTACCTAGGCTTAAGCATGGCTATAGGTGCATTCCTAATGGGAGTAATGATAGCGTCTGCTCCTAGAGCAGATGTGGTAACTAATAGAATACTCCCTTTACGAGACTTCTTTGGTACAATATTCTTCATATCTATAGGCATGCTTATAAGCATAGGTGCAATGCTAGATAACATACTTCTTGCATTACCATTGATATGCATAGCAGTAGTAAGCAAGTTCATTGGTAACTTCATCTCAGCAGTAATAGTAGGCTTTGACAGGAATAGCGCATCTACAATAGGAGTAATGATGATGCCTAGGGGGGAGTTATCATTTGTCATGGCAAAGCAAGGAGTAAGTATTAATGCTACTAGAGAGTTTATACTACCTATAACTATGCTCATATCGTTGGCAAGTATATTAGTTGTACCCTTGCTAGGGAAAGTTCTCCCAACTATAGTAGACCCTAAGTCATTGATACCTATAAGGATGCTTGAGACCTTGGAGTATCCAGCAAGAGTTGTTAGAGTAGCAGTTAATATACTACAGCGTAGGGAAGGTTCAAATAAAATCCGTAGCATACTCCCTAAGATCATGATAAATATAGCAATAATAATAGCTATGATAACTATAATATCCTTAGCAGATAACCTTCTTATACTATTATACAACACATTCGTATCCTTAAGGATAGTACCCTACAATGTATTCAAACTACTCTTTATGATAGGAGCAATAGTTTATCCATTATTTAATATATTTGGTAAGATAGGCTATATGATAAATTCTGTGCTCGAGTCTGTACAGACAAGGATAAGTAAGGCTCCAGTATCAAATGTTAGGTTCCAGCACATGTATAGGATTTTAAGGAACATAGTCATGATGCTCTTAATACTAATAGTAACGTCATTCATAATACCATCATTAGTAGTAGGCTCTAGCACTGATATAGTACTTCCCTCATCAATGGTAGCCTTGGCCATATTCATATATCTACTATTTGATACATTTGTAGTAGTTAATACAAAGATAGAGCAGAGCTTGACTGAGATAATATTTAAAGAAGAAACTGAGAATAAATTATAGTTAATGGAGAAACTTTTGAGCTTTATGTTTAGGGAAGAGTTACTCTATAGCCTGGATATATAGATTCTTTAAAGTCATTCCCATTAAAAATATGCAGATATTAGTCAATTAACTATAAATTAAATTCAGGAACATAAATGCAATGAAGGTAGAAGATGGATACTAAGATACTTTATATAGATCCATTGAATCCAGAGGAAGGATTAATAAATGAGGCTATAAATATCTTAGCAAGGGGTGGTTTAGTAGCATTTCCTACTGAGACTGTCTATGGATTGGGAGCTGATGCATATAATGTTGGTGCTGTAACCAATATATTCAAGGTTAAGGGTAGACCAATGGACAACCCCCTTATAGTACATATAGACTCCCTCTCTAGAATAGATGATGTTGCTATAGATGTGCAAGAGTATGTATTTGATCTAGCAGAAAAGGTATGGCCTGGCCCAATAACATTCATACTTAAGAGATCACCAAATATACCTAGAGAGGTATCTGCTGGTTTACATACAATTGCTGTTAGATGTCCAGCACATAGTGTTGCATTAAGGCTAATACAAGGCTTGGATAAGCCTATAGCTGCACCAAGCGCAAATATATCAGGCAAACCCTCGCCAACAAATGCTGATCATGTGATTAAAGAACTAAGAGGTAATATAGACGCAATAATAGACTCTGGGGATACATTCTTTGGGGTAGAGTCTACGGTAGTAAATCTTTTATCAGATCCTCCAATATTGCTTAGACCTGGACCTATAGGTGTAGAGGAGTTAAGAGATATACTTGGTAAGGATGTAGTTGTACCAGATTTTGTTAGAGGCTTAAGAGATGCAGATACCGCATTAAGCCCAGGCATGAAGCACAAACACTATACACCAAATACAAATCTGATACTCGTTGAGTTAAGAGATTATAATAGTAATGATGCAATAAATAGACTAACATCAAAGGTATCTGATCTTGTAAGAGAGTACTCTAGTAAGGGCTTCAAGGTTGCTCTAATAGCAAGTAAAGAGACCGCTAACATTTACAACGATAATGTTATTAAATTAATTATAGGCTCACGTATTAACCTTTACGAGGTTGCAAAGAACCTGTTCAAGACACTTAGAGCTATAGATGATACCAAAGTAGATATTGCAATAGTAGAGGGTTTTGAGGAGAAGAATATAGGACTTGCTATAATGAATAGGTTAAGGAAAGCCTCAAGTAAGATAATTGTGATCAATCAAGTTTAAATCGATCAGATTATCTAATAAGCATATCAACAACTTCTTTTAAGATCAAAAATATCAACAATAGTCTATAATCAATATCTATCGTGTAGCCTTTTATACAACCTCTCAGCCCATTCTATACTATCCTTTAGATCTTCAGAATAATGATCAACATACCTCTTATCTAGATTTGGTTCTGAGCTATCATCACTTGTACCTTTATTAACTCTCTTCATGCTACTTATTAATATGAACATGTTACCACCGAACTTCTCCTTAATAGACCTTATGAACTCATTAATTATTGGTTCACTTACTCCAAGTGTAATGCATAGAAGAGCAAGGCTTCTTTCCTTGTTGTCTAGTGATCTCTTGCATATCTTATTTAAGAGCTTAACCATCTCTATATCAAAAAACAAGCTCATCTTAGCCAAGGATACATTACCAAGAAAGTAGGAGTTCCATCCTTTTGTGTAAAATGCGGTGTATAAGATCCTAGAGTTTATATTATCATTGCCATTACTATCTATATTTAAGAATACTGCATAGGTATCATGTTTACTCTCTATACTAGCATTGAACTTTATCACATCCAAGGTCTCTACTATTATATTGTTTATGATCATAAGATCAGTGATATTCATCATACCTCTATCATAGAACTCATTTGCTGTACTAACTGTAGGTATTATAACCTCATCTATTATAGTTACTGGATCTATACCTGAGTGAATCGTATTAATCATTATAGTTCTAGCCTTGATTTCATCATAGTTAAATAACGCATTCATGTATAATCTTTGTATTTCAAGCATACTCTTAGCACTAAGATCCAAACCATGTTGAATGTACCATAGGTTAACATTACCCACGCACTTCCTCTTAACTAACCCCATGCTCTCAAGTATGTTAAGATACTTGGTTATAGTAACTCTATTTATCCCCGTCTTCTCTGCTAACTCTACACCAGATAATCCAGACTCTGAGTGCATTAATATATCAATTATCTTCTGCTTAAGCTCTTCTAAAGAGTAACTTCTTGGCATCTATATACTTATTAATTATAACTGTAATAAAGTCTTTAGGATATGGATATATACATCTTGTCTTTCAATTCCATAGGTAGCAGGTTACTATCCATACCAAATGTTAATTATTAAATAATTGTTGTAAACAGTACATTAACAATTAAATCTTAGCAGAGATAATGCTAAGTAAGTTGAGAATAAGGGAGTACATTGCTATATCGAAGCTTAGGATAGTTGCAGTACTTAACTTGGTTGCTATAACATCGCTATTAGCAGCAAGTAAGTGGCATACAGATGCTTGGCATCTAGTATTTCTACTATTAACTGGTAGCATGGCCTCTATGGGTTCAAGTGCGTTAAATCACTACTATGATAGGGATATAGACCCATTAATGAAAAGGACTAGCAATAGACCATTACCCAAGGGATTGCT
Organism: uncultured Nitrosopumilales archaeon; assembly: GCA_964563995.1. Taxonomy (GTDB): domain Archaea; phylum Thermoproteota; class Nitrososphaeria; order Nitrososphaerales; family Nitrosocaldaceae; genus JBBIQH01. The sequence goes on along the minus strand of CAZLZM010000089.1, from coordinate 668 downwards.
TAATGCTAGAAGTGCATTACTGTATGGTATTCTAATGAGCATAGCATCTGTTGCTATAGCTGTATTTACATTGAATGTTATTACTGCACTCTTTATAGCCTTAGGCATATTCTTCTATGTAATAATATACACTGTATGGTTAAAGAGGAGGCATGTATCAAACATAGTTATAGGCGGCTTTGCTGGTTCATGTGCATCATATGCTGGATGGTTCACTGGAACCAATATTATAGACCCTCTAGGATTACTTGTAGGGCTCATAGTATTCTTTTGGACTCCAACACACTTCTGGTGTCTATCTATAGTTAGTAGAGAAGAGTATGCTAATGCTAGAGTTCCAATGTTACCTGTGTTGGTAGGTGATAAGAAGACAGCCAAATACATACTAGTTAATACAGCTATACTCATACCATATTCTATAGCAATAGCATTCTTAGGCTTAGGTATGATCTATCTTATAGGTGTAGTTATTGCTGGTTTCATGCTATTGAATTACAACGTTAGGCTTATGAGAGATACCAGCAAGGAAGTAGCATGGAAGACTTACAAGTTATCTAGCCCATATCTAGCAATAGTGTTCTTAGCACTTATGTTCGATTCACTTTACTACATTCCATTACTGTGAGTAAATGATGATGAATAATATAGTTGAATAATGAATAATTATA
>CAZLZM010000088.1:0-5409 GCA_964563995.1 uncultured Nitrosopumilales archaeon | reverse complement strand
GAAATGATTGTATAGAAATCTACATGCTTCTAGATTAGATTCTAATACTGATTCATACAGTTTATTAGGATATACTGTATTTGTAGTTAAGTTGTTGCTGATGTTGATACATGTTCTTCTTCTTGATTATTATTACTACTGGTATTTAAATTCTGATAATTCATCCCTGTCATTAAGGATAGGGTTTTCTTGCCAATCTTTTTATAAAAGAGTCTGATCAATGCTAGAGTATGGTTAAGATAGAATACTGTGAGTTTGACGATACAGCATTGTATGATCTTGAGAATCTGATATGGATAAAGCGTATAGATGCTAGAAGGGTAAGGGTTGGGATAACAAGCATGTTAGCATATTTGGCAGGTAAGCTTACTAGGGTAAGTATAAAGCCTGTTGGTACAAGGGTAGAGAAGGGTAAGAGTATAGCAAGTATAGAGAGTTTAAAGTACTTCAATGTTGTAAGATCTCCATTCAATGCAAGTATAGTAGAAGTTAATGGGAATGCTATAAAGAGACCGAAGATGGTTAATGATTATCCATACACAGATGGTTGGATTGCAGTGCTTGAGATTAATGATGCAAATGAGATAAATAATCTAAAGCCACTTAATGCATGTATAGATGAACTTGCTTCTAAGATAAGAGATATGCATATTAGATGCTTCTCTGCATTCCCAGATTATGAGATGTTTGAGATTGGTGTAGAGTGCGCAGCAGTACTCCCAAAGTTGAACGAGTTAGTCTCTAGGATAGATAAAGGGGAGGTTATCCATATAGTTTCTGATGATCCTACATCAGATGTGGAGATGATAAGGTGGAGTGAGGAGAAGGGACAAGAACTGCTTGAGATTAGAAAGGAGGGTTCCCTTATGCACTTTATAGTACGTAAGTTAAGATAACTAATAAGGATGAATAACATTTATATAATCTAAGAGATGAGCTGGCTAATGCTATCATTATATCAAGATCTGGCATTAGAATATTCAAAGATCTTTATAAGTATCATCAAGATGTCAAGTATATACACAGAGATATACTATGAGACTTTTACCAAGGCATTAGAGAATGATAAGGATATTTACAACGAATGGTTGATGCTTATGGATAAGAGATTTGATGAGGAATTGAGATCTGATAAATTCACATATGCTCTTGCTAATTATATAGATTCTTGCCTTAATTTACATAAGATAATCAAGAAGATCAACCCTGATATGGTAAGGTATATTGATATTATATTGGAACAGATGATGTATCTTGTATTTAACTTTTATACATCTAATCTTGCATTAATCCTATCTGTGTATAGGGAGTTAGACTCAACACCATATGATGTTGTATGGCAGCAAGGTAAGACTAGATTGCTTCACTACAAAAGTAATAATAATATTGCTAGCAAGCCTCCAATCCTGATAGTTTATTCAATGATAAATCGTTATCATATAATGGATATAAGTAAAGAGAAGAGTATAGTTAGAAGGTTGATGAATAATGGGTTAGATGTCTACCTCTTAGATTGGGGGCATGCTAGTTACCCTGAGGATAGTCTATCATTGCAGTACTACATAAACTGCATAGATAAATCAATAAAAAAGATATTAGAGATAAGCAAGTATGATAAGGTATCTTTGCTTGGATACTGTTGGGGTGGTATAGTTACTCTAATATATGCATCTTTGCATAAAGAGAGGCTTAGTAGCCTAATAGTAATGGCAACCCCTGTTGATACAAGCAAGGATGATGGTATACTTGCTAAATGGGCAAAGTCGATAGATGCTAAAAGATTGGTTGCTGAGTATGGACACATGAACGGTCAGATGCTAGATATAACATTCTTCATGCGTAACCCTGTAAGGTATGGCATATTGAAGTACATCAGTTTATGGAAGAGGTTTAATGATAGATCATTCGTAGATACATTTGCTGCCGTTGAGCGTTGGCTCTACAATACACCATTTGTACCAGGTAAGTTATATGAGCAGATAATAGATGACTGTTATAAAAAGAATATACTTATATCAGTTGTTGCAGAATTGGATGGTATTAGTTTCTCTCTGAGGGGTATAAATATGCCACTGCTTACCATAGTTGCTGAAAATGATGATCTAACATCCCCAGCATCTACAATTGCAGTTAACGATCATGTATCAAGTAAGGATAAGAGTATTCTAAAGATACCAGGTGGGCATGTAGGCTTGTGTATAAGTACTACTGCCCATAAGAATCTCTGGCCAGAGGTTGCTAGATGGATTATAAGCAAGAGTGTAGAGGCTAAGAGTAAAAGTAATATACAATGAGGGATATGAGCAACCTTAGAAACTTCTTTGATCCTAAGAGCATAGCAGTTATAGGAGCAAGCGATGAAGAAGGCACAGTAGGCTGGAGGTTATTTAAGAATCTAACAGAGACTGGTTACAATGGTAGAGTGTATCCTATTAATATTAGGAAGCAGAAGATACTAGGCTTTAAGGCATACCAGAGTGTAGAGCAGTTACCTGAAATGGTTGATCTAGCAATAATAGCTGTTCCAGCAAAGGTAGTGCCTAACATAGTTGAGCAGTGTGGTAAAGTAGGCATAGATAGCATAATAATAATATCTGCTGGTTTTAAAGAGGTAGGGGAGGAGGGGAAGGCACTAGAGGATAGAATAGCAGAGATAAGATCAAGGTATGGTATAAGGATAATAGGGCCTAACTGCTTAGGGCTTGTAAGACCAAGCATTAAACTTAATGCTACATTCCTACGTACGATTCCAAAGGCTGGTAATATAGCATTGATATCCCAGAGTGGGGCATTGGGAGCAGCAATAGTAGACTGGGCAATAAAGGAGGATATAGGGCTTAGTGCATTTATTTCAGTAGGATCCATGCTAGATGTTGACTTTGGAGACCTTATAGATTACATAGGCAATGATCCAGAGACAAAGAGTATACTCCTATACATAGAAGGGATAACTGATGCAAAGAAGTTCGTGAAGAATGCTAGAAAGGTAGCTAAGATAAAACCAATAATAACAATCAAGTCAGGTAGGTTCAGTGATAGTGCTAAAGCAGTTGCATCACATACAGGCTCACTTGCTGGCGAAGATAATGTTTATGATACTGTATTTAAGAGGGTAGGAATAGTAAGGGTAGAGGAGATAGAAGAACTGTTCAACTGCGCAGAGGTACTAGCCAAGCAGCCTTTACCAGCTGGTCCAAGACTTGCAATAATTACTAATGCTGGGGGTCCAGGTATAATGGCTGCAGATGCCTTACTTGCAAGGAATGGTAGGCTAGCAGTGCTTAGTAGTAAGACAATGGATACTTTGAATAAAACCCTGCCTAGTCATTGGAGTAAGGGTAATCCTATAGATCTTATAGGTGATGCTGATACGGAACGCTATAGGATAGCATTAGAAGCATGCCTTGATGATGATTACGTAGATGGGATACTAATAATATACACCCAATCGTTCTTAGATTCATTGGAACTTGCTAATACAATAATCGATGCTTATAGCAAGAGTAAGAGAAATAAACCTGTGCTAACATCTCTCATGGGGCAATGGAAAGCACATGAGATACTAAATAGATATGGGATACCAACATACGATACCCCAGAACAGGCAGTGAAGACTTTCATGTACATGTATCAATATAAGAATAGATTAGAGTTGCTTGATAGTAGCCCAGAGCCATATACAAGTACTGCTGCTATATCAATTGCAGATTCAGATAAGATTACTAGACTACTTTCTATTATAAATAATGCACTAAATGAAGGTAGAGTGCTCTTGAATGAGGTTGAGGCTAAGGAGTTCATCTCCTGCTACAATATACCAACTGTAAAGACACTTGTTGCTAAGGATGAAGACGCTGCTGTAGAGATAGCAGAGATGCTAGGATATCCAGTAGTCTTAAAGGTACTCTCCCCAGATATAGTACATAAAACTGATGTTGGTGGCGTAATGCTTGATCTTAAGACTGAGCAAGAGGTTAGGGAAGCATACAGGGGGATAATGAGCAATGTTAAGATGAAGAAGCCCGATGCAAAGCTATTGGGTGTTACAGTACAGCCAATGGTTAGCAAGAAAGGAGTAGAGGTTATTCTTGGTAGCAAACGTGATCCAATATTTGGACCAGTTATACTCTTCGGTATGGGAGGTATAGGAGTTGAGATCTTTAAAGACTTTACCTTGGAGCTGCCTCCATTGAATAGTAAACTTGCTAGGAATATGATAGAAGGTACAAAGGTGTATAACTTACTCAAGGGCTATAGAGGTATGCCAGCAGCAGATATAAGTAAATTAGAAGAGGTTATGATATCATTCTCTCAAATGCTTATAGACTTCCCACAGATAATGGAGGTTGATATGAACCCAATTATTGTCTACAGTGATAAGATTGCTGTACTGGATGCAAGGATAGTTATATATAAGGAGAATTAGAGAATAGCATAATAGTCGATATATTCGATTCAATAATTAATTTGATTAAATAAAATTAAATTATAAAAATAAGAAAGAAGAGGTTAGGGGGTTACTTCTCAATAGGTAGACCTACGGAGTTACCCCATTCGCTCCATGAACCATCGTAATTCTTAACATTAGGATAACCTAATAGATACTTTAGTACAAACCACGTATGTGATGACCTCTCCCCTATTCTACAGTAAGTTATAACCTCCTTGTCTCTCGTTACCCCTCTACTCTCATACAACTTCCTTAACTCTTCAGCACTCTTGAATGTACCGTCCTCATTAACTGCTTGAGCCCATGGTATGTTTATTGCAGTAGGTATATGGCCTCCCCTTTGTGCTCCCTCGTTAGGGTATTCTGGTGGCGCAAGTATCTCTCCAGTATATTCCTTTGGTGATCTAACATCGACTAGCATTTTATCTTTCATCCCAATTATAGATTCTACATACTGTCTGAATACTCTAATTGTCTTATCTGGTTCTTTTGCCTTCCAGTTACCCCTTGGGAAACTTGGTATATCCTTGGTTAATGGTCTATCCTCTTCAAGCCACTTCTTCCTTCCTCCATTCATTAGTCTAACATCCTCATAACCGTAGTACTTGAATACCCAGAAAGCAAAGGCAGCAAACCAGTTATTAAAGTCTCCATAGAGTACCAGTATTGTATTATTGTTACACCCTGCTCTTTGCAATAGATCCTCACAAGCTTCCTTGCTTAGTATATCTCTTTTTATAGGATCGTTTATATCCTTCTTCCAGTCGAAGAGTACAGCATTTGGTATATGACCAAGCATGTAGTTAGATGTTGGATCATAGTCAACCTCTGCTATCCTAACATTTGGATCGTTTATATGATCCTGTACCCATTGTGTACTAACCAGAACCTCTGGATGCGCATAACTCATGATATATGCTAATTACGGATGGTATTTAAAACTTTCATAAATATATTAC
>CAZLZM010000087.1:0-5471 GCA_964563995.1 uncultured Nitrosopumilales archaeon | reverse complement strand
TAATATTAATCTTAATTAATTAAATGTTTATTGTACATCCTTACTTATATCTAACCCTTGCTTATAGGCTATCATCCTTATTACATCACTAAGATATATACTAGTATGATCATCAAGCACAATACTAAACTTATCACATAACATGTTTACTATCTCCTTGATGAGTATCTTTGAACTATCACCAAAGAGTAATTCTAAGCCTTGTTGCAAGTTATCAGGGTTAGTGTATATATCATTATAATCATCCATACCTCTCTTGCTTAGATAGTGCTCGATAACCTTTACACTGTTCTCCCCAAGTAATGTACATAGATACATTCTAATAGTACTTGATATCATTGCATAGATATTCTTATCTTCTCTAAAGTTACTCATCTAAACCACCTTTATGAGAGAGTAAGATGGTCCATTGTTACTATATGCTACTCCAAACAAGCCTAAGGATGGTTTTGTTATATGCAGCAATGGTACATTCTCTAGCAACAGTAACTTCATGTGCATATCTGTAAGACTCTTGGTTGTTGATGAGTTATTCAATGTGGTATCTGCTATTATAACTATAACATTACCATCATCTTTAATAACATTTATTATACTTGCTACCTTACTTAACTCATATCTATCAATTATGCTATGATCTAGTATCATTAATGCTGGTCTCTTATACTTGAGCATAATCTCCTCGTATCTGTTAAAGAATGTATCCGTATCAAAGGTTAATGTATTAGGATTTATACTACTCTTGAATAACCTCTCCTTATCTGTAAGTAACATAATATTATTGTTGCTATTATTGTTTATGTTATCATAGTTATTATTATCATTATTATTGATTCTATCTACATAGTTATAATATCCATTTTTTACATACCTTACTACTCTACCAAGAGGTCTCTCAGATGTATCTGATACTATTATACACTTATTATAGTCGTTGATGTTATTCCTTAATATCATCTTTGTAAGCATTGATAGCAGAATGGATTCATCTATTAAAGGATCAACCTCTAGCAGTATACTACTACCATTCTTGAACCCTCCACCTAGAAGGTTATCAAGATCTATACTCCAAGTAGGTATCATGGTATATGCATCTTGCCCTTTTCTATTACTATTGCTCATTTCTTCCTCTCTGAAATCTGTATAAGCATTATCAATTCCAGCGTAACTACCGCTGTAACCTCTATTAATATCAATATCTGTAAAGTTTCTGTAATCACATAAAGTAGGTAGAATAGTGAATCTAGCATTTAAGAGTGTGTAAAGGTATGTATAGTTATTAACGGCAACACCTCTCATCTTATCTATACTCATCTTTCTTATCCTAGTGCTATGGTACTGTTCCATACTTAATGTTACTATACCATCCACAAAGTAAGATGTTGTATTCAACTCTGGTTCCTCGCTCACGAATATAAGCAATGCATCATGTGTATCAGCAACTGTAACCATGGTCTTCTCCATCTTTATCCTCTCCTCCTTCTTAGCGTAATTAACCAAAGAGTCCCAACTATCTAATACTATTAGTGCTTTCTTCTTGTTTGTTATTATATCTAACACTAGCTCCATTGTACCACTTGCGCTACCAAGCCTAAGGTCTATGGCTGCATTATTTGCATCACTGTAAGATTGCAAGGAGTTATCATTTATAAGCCCTATTATCCATGGGTAGTATCTTTGCAGCTTTGCAAATGATACCCTAGTTGATATATAGAAGCAGTTATACTTCTCATGCATCATGTTGATCAACTCTAATGCAAGTGTAGTTTTCCCTGTACCTGGTAAGCCTCTTATGAGCATTGAGGTAGGTTCCATATCAAGGAACTGCCTGAATACTCTTTCCAATCCATATACCCTTACAGAAGCTATACTGTTACCTTCTTTCATGTAATAATAAATTTCATGCATATATAAATCAAGTTGTCATTAACTATCTGAACTAACAATTATTATATTTATTAATGATAATTATTATGCAATATAGGATGAAGGAAAAGAGTAAACATGGGAGTAGTTGTATTGAAGATGAGCAGTCATTGTTTGATATACTTGATTCTTTAGAGTACGATTCTGGGGTAAGGATAGTTGATTCAAAAGGCAAGACCATCTTCATCAATAAAGATATCACAGATAATTATATAGTAATGCTAATGGATCCTATAAATGGTGTAAATGACGTAATATCTATAAGCAATATAAAGCAAGCTATTAATATTATTAAGATACATTTAATTAAGCCATACAGCCTTTATCTATACTGATGAGATGATAGAACTTGTAGCTGGGGCTATAAACTGGGATGTAACACTATTTGTAGATGAGTTCCCCAAGGCTGGAGAGGAGGTAAAGGTTAAAAAGGTTATTGATGTAGCAGGGGGAAAGGGAGCCAATGTTGCTGTAGCAAGTGCTAGGATACTACGTAACAACAATAATGATAATTATGATAATAATAAGGATAGGAAGGTTGGGATACTAGGTGCATTGGGTAACGATGCAATAGGAGATAAACAGATGAGCATACTTGAGCAAGAGGGTATAGATGTATCTTGCATAAAAAGGTTTAGTGTACAATCAGGTCAAGCATATATACTTGTGGATAAGAGAGGAGAGAATATTATACTAACCTATAAAGCAGTTAATGATATGCTTAGAGCAGAAATACTAGATGAGGAGCATATAAGCAATGCATTAAAGGACGTAAAACATGTTGTAGTCATAGATCCTCCAATAGACTTTGCATCTTCACTGATAGATAAGGCTAGAGCATTAGATAAGAGAGTTACATGGGCACCAGCACTGCTAACAAGGTTAGGCTATGATGCATTGAAGGATAGTATACATAAGATAGATTACCTGATACTTAATGAGCACGAGTGCTTAACCCTAACCAATTCTAATGATGTTATGCAAGGAGTAAAGACATTAAAGGCTAGGAGGGTTATAGTTACACTAGGATCTAAGGGTTGTATAATGCACTGGGGTAACAATACCTTATTGGTGCCTGCATTTGATCTTAATGCTATTGGTATGCAAGTAAAGAGTACGGTTGGTGCAGGTGATGTGTTAATCGGTGCATTTGTTGCCTTGCTCTTAAGAGGATATGGCGAGGCTGAGTCTCTATTCCTTGCTAACATAGCAGCAGCATTAAAGGTTGCTAAAGAGGAGACTAGGGCAAGCCCATACTACTCAGAGTTAGTAAGTATACTAGATAACCCTCTAGTAAGTAAGTTAATACGTGAGATTAAGGTTATTTAATAAACTAAGGATTAATTAATCTACTGATTATCACTCCGATTTGATTAATATTTACATGTACAAGAAATTAACCTTGTAGTCTCTCAAAGAGCATATCCATGAATCCTTTGGCATTAACATCCTTGCATACAGTTACATGACCAGCATTTGTATAGGTTGTTATACACCTACCCCTCTCTTTCCCTTCTGCTATAACCTTTACATCTGCCTTTGCTGTAGTGAAGAGATCCTCATCTATGGTAGCAAACAATGCAAATACATCGTGTAGATTAAAGTAACCAAACCTTGATACAGGTTTTTCTAGTATAGTAAATGCTAACCTTGCATATATGCTATCTATGCTTTTCATCTTATCAAGCATTGAAGCATCTACTGCGCAGTCTCTCCTTGATGTTAGATCAAGCCCGCATGCTATTATGCTAATATCTGAATCCATTACAATAGAGGCAGCCTTAGGATCCAAGTAAAAGTTGAACTCTGCATACCTTGTAACATTACCTTGCTCTCTAGCATAATCATAAACCCCACCCATGAGCACTATCTTATCTAACTTACTTACAATATCCTTCTCTTGACTTAATAACCTTGCTATGTTAGTTAGTGGGGCAGTGCATACAAGAGTAACCTTGCTATCGCTTCCTTTAATTACATCTGCTATTCTTTTTATAGGATCCCGGCTGATTATTGCTTTACCCTTAGGACTAGGGAGGTTGGAGTCCCCTAATCCATCAAATCCATGTACCTCTATAGCATGTTTAGATCTTCTATAACCATTTACACTCAATCCCTTTATCACCTTTATACTCTTGCCTAACACCTCACTAACCTTTAATGCATTAACTGCAGCAATTCTAGCACTAACATTCCCACTTACCGTACTTAATGCAAGTATATCCAACTCCTTGCTATTCAATGCTAGTATGAGTGCAATAGCATCGTCTACACCAACATCCATATCAAGGATAACCTTTGTCCTGCTCATTGGTATAGATTAATTACTCGATTAGATAATCATTATGCTATAGGGTATGGATTACTTTGTATTCATGCTTACAGTAATAGCAGTATCATCATCTGGAGTGCTATCACCAGGACCATTATTCTTTGCAAACATGATCTATGCAAAGAGGTACGGATACAATGCTGGGATAATAATTGCACATGGTCATGCCATTGTAGAGTTCCCTTTGATTATGCTAATAGCATTAAGCATATTAAACATTGATATTGTAAGAGAGTTTAACTGGTTTATAAGCATAGTAGGTGGAGTCGCATTACTAGTATTTGCATCAATACAGAGCTTACAACTAGTTAAGAGAGGTAAAGCAACAACACATGCTAACTATAGCAATTACAACTTTGGTATAGATGAGACTAGCATGGGTTATAGTGTAGGATCTAGGTTTGGTAGACCATTAATCATAGGTATAGTATTCTCAGCATTGAACCCATTCTTCATAGCATGGTGGCTTACCATAGGTACAAAGATTATATCTGATGCTATTATGCTAGCAGGTTTGTATGGTGTCTTGTTTATGTTCATCACTCACATATGGATGGACTATGCTTGGCTTGCTGCTACAGCAGCCCTTACCGCTAAAGGGATAAACATTGTAAGAAGTGATAGAAGGTACTACTTTATCTTAATGCTAACATTATCATCATTACTAGTATACATTGGTAGCATGTTCATACTTGGGGGGATAAAATTATTTATAAACAATTAATTATAATTAATGTATGTTAACAAGCAAGGGTTTAAAGTATGAACACCTGCTTAAGATGAAAGAGTTATTCGACTCAATAATCTCTAATGCTGGTAAAGACCCTAAGGATTACTATGAGTATTGGAGGAAGGAGGCTGAGAATATAATGCTACAGGTAGCAGATCTACCTACAGATATGGCTTTTAATAAAGCATTAAAGATGATAGAAACCTCTGCCAAATTTGAACTTGCAAGAAGAGATATAATTAAAGGGTTATTGGGGTAGATGTGACGTCTTCATTTCTCCATTACTTAAGGAAGGATCTTCTTACTTATGAGTTGATAATCTCTTCTATTCTCTTATGAAGTAATTATTAAGTATTTCGATAAGAGATAAATACTCTTTAGCAGAGAGGAATCCAAGGCTTATATAACTGATAATCATTTATTTAAAGCATGCAGAGCAATGAACTTAAGAAGTCATTACTAGAACTTCTAGATAAGGATATA
>CAZLZM010000086.1:0-5525 GCA_964563995.1 uncultured Nitrosopumilales archaeon | reverse complement strand
GTATGTGTGGAGAGTGATTTTAACTAATGATTCTATTTAACTTTAACTTTAATTCAGTAAAGTCCTAGTCCTTTAAAGCATTTAAAGCATAAATGAATTGTTGATAATATTAAATTAAATATTATCAAACTATTATTGATGTATTTGAATCCCCAAAAGTAAGAAATATAGGATAAGGCTACATACTGAAGGAGATTGCAGAGAGATTAAGAGATCTGGTTTGAAAGAAATATTATGATAATACAAGAATCATATAGAATGTACATGTCCCCCGCCTCTGACCCGCAGAAGGTCATAGGAAGCCATAACCTCACTCTGCATTCTAACGGGGGCCCGCTGTAGCACGTCTGGGTTAAGCTGGAGATCATCCCATCACTCCAGTCCGTCAACGTGCACCTATGCGGGTATCTAATACTAAAGCAAAGTAAACTTATATACTATGCTCTACCCCCAATAACTTGGAGAAGTCCAACTCAAATGCACCAACATTAACTCTTATCCTAAAGTTGCTTAGTATATCCTTGCTTATCTCACCTATGCTACCTATACTCCTATTGTTAACTATTATAGATGCAGCCCTACCATGCTCATATAATACATCCTCTATAGGTTCAGTTACAACATCATAACCAAATAGATGTCTCATGAATGCTTGGAGATAAGACTTTGCCTCTGTATAATCAGTTTGTGCGCCTGCTATAACACATGCTACATTGTAGTGTTCTTTTATAGATGAACAATCGTACATGAACACCTTGCCTATCTCAAAGAGCCGCTGAGGATACACTTCATGTATATTCTTTGCAAGCACATTAAGCAAGGAAGGTAAGAGCATATCTCTAAGTACTTCATGCTCCTTACTCTTACTCTCCTTAACTCTCAGCACTTTACTTGAGCCTATATCCCTGTTGACCATCTTATACTGTAGTTCATAGCTTACAAGACTAAAGTTAATAACCTCTAACATTCCTAATCCAATGAGTACATCTCTAGCACGATCAAGGATAGCAAGGGTTTTATCCTTTGAACCCATGGCCTTTAACCTAGGATACCTTGGTTCTAGTAAAGATACATTGTAACCTATAGCTATATCCTCTATGATATCTATCTTGCTTATTATATCTATCCTATAGCGAGGTATTGTACATATTATAGTATCACCATTATAAAGTGCATCGAGTCTACAACGCTTTAAGCATCTTACTATTTCATCTGCACTTAGATCTATGCCTAGTATACTCTTAGCATAATCAACATCGATGCTCATACTCCTATTACTCATATCTGGAGTAGTTAATATTTTAGAGTTAGTGCATATATCTACACTGTTTATAGTAAAACCCATATCTCTAAGAGTTACTGCTATAACTGCTAGAACATCTTGAGCAGTGTTAATATCTGTAGCAGTAACCTCAACTAGTATATTCTTTGTGCATTCATCTATCCTTGTTAGGTTAGAGTTTATTATTGGTGGGAACGATAGCACATTACCATAATAGTCCTTTATTATCGGATATCTATCTGTATTGCTTAAGAGATGTGAGTACTCCTTACCAACATCTATACTTGATAGTATATCCTTGATACTCATCTCAGTACTATAGTTCAAAGGTATGAACCTAAAACTATCATCTACAGTTGTATAGTAGAATGGTCCTTTAACGCTATCATAATTATGTAAACCTATAGATGCCTTCTTCCTCCTTCTACCTAGGCCAATGTGCAGATCCTCCTGCATGCTTATCAACTGCCTTATATCCTCTCCATCAAGTCTTCCATTAACTGCAAGCAATGCTACTATGTAAGGTCTCACACCTTTCACACTATCATCTACCATGAACTTTACGCTACTCTTCTTAACATCTATCCTTGGTAAGCCCACCTCTATATCCATTAAACCTTTCAATGCCCTTGCTATACCATAATCTGTAGAGTAATCTGGCCTATTTGGATTGTATTCTGCCTTTATGTAATCATGACTCTCTTCCTCTATATCCAATGCTATGTAAGGTAATATTGCCTTTATCTCATCTATACTCTTGCCTACCAGATTCTCTAACCTGCCCTTGTAGAGTGTTATAACTGGCATCTTGGAATACCCCTTAACACTGATAACTTGTTTGCATACAACTCTCTAACATCATCTATACCATACTTCAGCATTGCTATCCTCTCCAACCCTCCACCCCATGCCAATACTCTACCCTTAACCCCTATAGGCTCTGTAACTTCTGGTCTGAATATACCCATACCAAATAGTTCTACCCATCTACCTAAGCGCTCATGGTATACCATGGATTGTAATGATGGTTCTGTGTACGGGAAGTATGTAGGCCAGAACTTTACCTTGCTTAAACCAAGCCTTCTATAGAACTCCTGCTGTACTCCCATAAGATCCCTAAGGGTAACATCATCACTTACAACTATACCCTCTATCTGATGGAACTCTGCCAAATGCTTGTAGTTAACCTTCTCGTTCCTGAATACCCTGCCTATTGAGAATACGTTTGCCTCTTTAGGCCTATACTCTGCAAGGTACCTTATGGTTACTGCAGTTGTATGCGTTCTAAGAACCAATCTCTTAGCCTCATCTATGCTCCATCTATACCTCCAACTTGTTTCATGTACATTTGATATATTTGCTATCAACTCATCACTTGCAATACCATTGTTACTACTGCTATTGTTGCTACTAACCTTTTTACCAGTATCAATATCGATATAGAAGGTATCCTGCATCTCCCTTGCAGGATGATCCTGTGGTGTGAATAATACATCAAAGTTCCAGAATGAGTATTGGACTATGCTACCATCTATCTCCTCAAAACCCATGCCTATTAGTATCTCTCTAACCTCATCTATAACCTCTTGCAGTATATGCTTCCTACCAGCGTATATTACTGGAGCAGGAGCACTAACATCTATAGCCTTTATACCAATACCCTTTTCTATCTGCTTAATTACTGCCATACCCTTCTCAGTTAAGGATACAGATACCTGTTTTACTGTCTTCTCAACTATGTAATCTGGCCTTCTCATCAAAGATTTTAATGCCCTAATCTCCTCGCTACTTAATTCTTCTACTGTTAACTGCCTCGAGTCTATCTTTTTAAGTAAAGCATACTCTTTATCATCTTCCCTTCTATAGTTGCTATCAATTATGTATAGTCTACCATTGCTTATATTTATAAGTCCCTTATCTTTAGAGTGTTTGATAGCAGCATTGAACTCATCATCAAGCATTGAATGATACGCAACATCCCTTATACTTGCACCATTTCCTATAGCTTTAAGGGCATCTAGAAGCCTATGTTCAGGTAAACCGTCCCTAAGTGCCTTCAAACCCTCTCTGCCTAGAGTTATGATCCTGTTCTCATACTCTATAACATTAACGAGACCTTTATACCTTAACCACTCTATACCCCTTCGCACTTGATCTATGTTAAGTCTTGATTTAATGGCTAGATCCTCTAGGCCTAAAGGACTGCTATCCTTTAATGTTAACAGTAATCTGTACTCTATATCATGCAGTGTAAGCATATCTTCTACCGATGCTATCCCTAAGCCTTACTTTTAATCTTTATTAATGGCATACTGTAATGTTTAGTAGTGCAAGCAAGAGATCTAGCAATAGAATACTATAGGAAGAGGCTTGGTATGGATGCTAACAAGGTATTCATACACTTGGTTAGAGAGATTGGGGAGATAGCTTTTGCGTTGGAGAAGAGTAACATTGAGCATGCTAAAATTGAGATAGCAGAGAGCATAGCATTACTCTACTACCTAGCAAGCATATATGGTATAGATGGTATCGATGATAGCATTAGAAGTATATACAGTAAGAAACTAGAATCATTTACAAGCAATAATATGGGTATTTCAAACAAACAATAAATAAATTAATGAATGAATAATAAAGTAAAATATTAACCTTAATTTATTGAGTATTAGTGATTTGTATGAGTGGCTCAGAGGTAAATGCTAATCCGGTGGTAACCCCATGGAAGGTTGAAGGTAGCATAGATTACGATAGGTTAGTGAAGGAGTTTGGTACACAGGTGATAACTTTTGAGCTACTTACTAGGATAAAGAAACATGCAAATAGATTGCATCCATTGCTTAGATTAGGTTACTTCTTCAGCCATAGAGATCTAGATTGGATACTTACAATGTATGAGAATGGTTACAGATTCTATCTCTACACAGGTAGAGGACCTTCAGGGAATGTACACCTTGGGCATATACTACCATGGGTATTCACAAAGTATCTTCAAGATGTATTTAATGCTAATCTATTATTCCAAGTTACTGATGATGAGAAGTTCCTATACCATTATAGCAAGGGTATGGATGAGATAAGCAAGTATACCTATGAGAATATATTGGATATAATTGCTATCGGCTTCGACCCAAATAAAACAAAGATAATAGTTGATACCAAACATATAAGGCATCTATACCCTATAGCGATAGAGATAGCAAAGAGGATAACATTCTCTACAGTTAGAGCAACGTTTGGGTTTACAAATGCAACTAACATAGGCTTGATACTCTTTCCTGCTATACAGGCTGCTCCATGCTTCTTACCATCAAAGTTGGAAGGTAAGAATACACCTTGCTTGATACCTGCTGCAATAGATCAGGATCCGTACTGGAGGGTTACAAGGGATGTTGCTGAGAAGTTAGGATACTATAAACCAGCACAGATACACTCCAAATTCCTTCCAGGGTTAGGTATGCAGGGTAAGATGTCCTCTTCCCAACCAGATACAGCTATATTCACAACAGATG
The DNA here is from genome assembly GCA_964563995.1 of uncultured Nitrosopumilales archaeon. Classification (GTDB taxonomy): domain Archaea; phylum Thermoproteota; class Nitrososphaeria; order Nitrososphaerales; family Nitrosocaldaceae; genus JBBIQH01. The sequence goes on along the minus strand of CAZLZM010000086.1, from coordinate 734 downwards.
AAGAAGAGGTTATAGAGAAGAAGGTGATGAATGCATACACTGGAGGTCAACCTACCGTTACATTACAAAGGAAGCTTGGTGCAGATGCAGACTCATGCCCAATATTCTGGTATCTAAGATACATGTTTGATGATGAGAAGAAGTCTGATGAACGCTACATTAAGTGTAAGAGTGGAGGATTATTATGTTATGAGTGCAAACATGATCTTATAGATGCTGTAAAAGTATACCTGAAGGAGTTTCAAAAGAGAAGGGAGAAGGCTAAGGATATGGTAGATAAGTTTATGTTCGAGTCTTAATCTCATTTAATACATCTAGCAGAACTCTAGCATTGTTATTATCACTATCCCTTGCTGCATAGAGCAGTGTTACAACCCCCCTCTCTTCCTCTAACTTAAGTATATTATGCAAGAGATCTTGTTTTGCTAGAAGTTCATTCCTATACCTGTCTTTAAACTCATTAAAGCGTTCTACTCTATGGCTAAACCACTTCCTAAGCTCATCACTTGGTGCAATATCCTTTAGCCAGAGATCCACTCTTGCCTTATCCTTGCTTAAACCTCTAGGCCATAACCTATCTACAAGTACCCTAAATCCATCATCAGGTTCAGCAGGCGTGTAAATCCTTTTTATCTTTATCATTATTATCTTTTTCTTGTTGTTTGTCTTGTGAGCTACCCCACCTTAAAAGGCAAGGCTTCTTGGTTCATAGACTTTAACATCTCCCCAAGCGT
>CAZLZM010000085.1:0-5602 GCA_964563995.1 uncultured Nitrosopumilales archaeon | reverse complement strand
GCTAAGAAAGTATTAATACTCTATTAATACTTTCTATAGCCATGGCAAGGACGTACTCTATACAGAAGTTAGGCTTGGGCTCTAAGGCAATAGACTTTAATCTTCTAGGAATAGATGGTAGATACTATACACTGAAGGACTTTAAGAAAGATCTACTGCTTATCATATTCATGGCAAATCATTGCCCATATGTAAGGGCAAGGATGAACGATATAAACGAGTTGTATGAGAGGTTCAAGGATAGAGTAGATATAGTTGGTATAAACAGCAATGACCCAAAATATGAGGGTGAGGGTTATGAGAATATGAAGCTATTTGCTAAAGAGTTCAATGTTAAGTTCCCATACCTATTCGATGAGACTCAAGAAGTTGCAAAGGCTTATGGTGCAGTGTGTACACCAGACCCATTCCTATTCGATAAGGATAGGAGGCTTGTATACCATGGTAGGATAAACGATGCAATGAACCCAGATGCAAAGCCTACACTAAATATAATGGCTATTAATATAGAGAAGGCCCTTAAAGGGGAGAAGATAGATAGATGGTTCGATCCATCTGTAGGATGCTCAATAAAATGGATACAGTAAATTAAAATACTCTATTTTTGGGTATCATCAAATGAAGTATCATTATAGTTGTTATTACTAGTGATGGTTATGGGTTTAGACTCATCCTTGATGCTAGTCCTTCTAGTTTTACCCCTCTTCCTTACCTTCTCATTCCATACATAGTATGTTTGACCATAGCGCTCGATAACCTTAATCGGAAAGTACTCCTCTTTTGTTACTGCCTCTACATGTTTCGCTCTAAGCAACTGACATATCTGGTAAACTGTGGTCATATCTATACCTGTATTGTTGCTTATCTCTTCATGTGTCCATGCCATGTTAGCATTCCTTTTAAGAAAATCCCTTATTATAATAACAGGATCTTCAGCTTCATTCAACTCCTCTATAGGTATAGGCATAGATTATTCAATGTTTAGTGTTATTATAAACTTTGAGCGTCTATAACTTGAAAAGCAAGTGGAAATAACAATGTTAATCAATCATAGCATAAAGCTTCTGTTAGGATATCGATCATTTATAGAAAGCCATGCTTAAGCAATATAGCAATAAGAGATTATTATATGTATAAATATAGGGCATGAGGTATTCCTCGTATAGCATACCAATTATCAGAATAAATTTTATTACTATAGTCTCATGCTGCTCATACATATTTTATCTATCTATCAGTTATCAAATGATAGAATGTTAGAGCAAAACTTATTTATGGCTTACAGCATAGTTAATGCGTTTAGGAGGGTTTGTTCTTGCACGAATATGTTAATACAAATAAGCTACATGGAACAACGACTGTAGGATTACAATGCAAGGATGGTGTAGTACTTGCAACTGATACTAGGGCTACCGCTGGTTATCTGTTCATAGCACATAGACATGTTAAGAAGATAGCAAAGATAGATGAGCATGTTGCATTGACAATTGCTGGTAGCGTTGCAGATGCACAGAACATGATAGATATACTAAGGTATCATGCAAACATGTATAAGATAGAGAATAGGATGTTAATACCAGTAAAATCAGTAGCAAGATTGGCAGCTAATGTGTTCTTTGCACAAAGGTTCTATCCATTGCTTGCACAGATACTTGTTGGAGGATATGACTCTAATGGGCCAGTAGTATACAATGTTGACTTCTTTGGTTCTTTGAGTAAGGAAGTTTACGTATCTACTGGTTCAGGTTCTCCAGTTGCATATGGTATACTTGAGAGTGAGTTCAGAGAGGATATGAGTGTGGATGAAGCAGCAAAGATTGCCATAAAGGCTATAGCAGCCGCAATAAAGCGTAACGCCGGAACAGGAGATGGTATAGATGTTGTAATAATAGATAAGAATGGCTATAGAGAGTTAAGTAGACAGTTCATTGGGTTAACACTAAATGAGTAAGAATGAGTAAGGTTAAAACCAATGGTGTTCAAGAAGTGATTGCTGTTATATTGCAGAATATCCCTAGCGATGCTGCTGTAACTAAGATAGAGTATGAAGGGCCTATGATAGCCATATACACAAAGAATCCTAGATACTTACTTGAAAATAACGCTATAATATCCAATATAGTTAAGACCATAAAGAAGAGAATAGTAATAAGGACAGATGAGTCTATAAGGAAGAGCGAGGAGGATGCTAGAAAGATAATAATGCAACTTATACCAAAGGATGTTGGTATAGTTGGTACATTCTTTGATACAGCACTAGGTGAGGTTATAATAGATGTGAAGAAGCCTTGGATGCTTATACAGGTTGATGATACAAAAGATGAAGGGCTGATTACAGGGCTAGGAGGAGTAGGAGAGGAGCATGGTTATGCTACAAATGAAGGAGAGGATACCAAGGCTGAGTTGAATACACTACAAGCACACCAAACACAGTTACAGAAACAGTTACAGATGCAAGCACTCTTGACCGAACTTGTAAGTGCCACTGGTTGGAAGGTGAGGATAAGGAAAGCCTCTCATATACCATCTGAGAGCATAAACCAAGTTAACTATACAAAGAAGCTCTTTGCTAATGAGAGGTATAAACTACTTAGGAGCTTTGGTGAGAGTATATTCAGGCAAAGGTTAATGGAGGATACTGAGGCTACACTTATTACTCTAGGTGGGTTCTCAGAGGTTGGTAGATCCTGTATGCTACTGGTAACAAAGGAGAGTAAGATAATGCTCGATGCTGGAATAAATCCTGGTGCAAGTAATAGTATAAATGCTATGCCTAGACTTGATTGGATTGGATTTGAGCTTAATGAGATAGATGCTATAGTTATAAGCCATGCTCATCTAGATCATACAGGCTTCCTTCCAGTTTTATTCAAGTATGGATACAAAGGACCAGTATACTGCACAGAGCCTACGCTGCCGTTGATGACACTTATACAAATGGATATGATAAAAGTTGCAAGTGGAGAGGGCGAGATACCACTGTATACTGAGAGAGATATAAAAGAGGTTATAAAGCATACTATAACACTGCCATACAAGACAGTTACAGATATAGCACCAGATGTTAAACTTGTATTCTCTAATGCTGGGCATATACTAGGCTCTGCTACAGTACATCTGCATATAGGTAATGGTGATCATAACATAGTTTATACCGGGGATCTAAAGTATGGCAAGAGCCAGTTGTTTGAGAGTGCATCATGGAACTATCCTAGGGTTGAGACTCTAATAATAGAGAGTACTTATGGAGCAAAGGAGGATATAATGCCAAGCAGAGAAGAAGTTGAGAGTAACTTTGTTAACTCAATAAATAGTATACTTAAGGAGGGAGGCAAGGTTCTAATACCTGTACCAGCAGTAGGTAGAGCACAAGAGATACTCATGGTTATAGATCATCATATGAAGAGCGGTAACCTTATAGAGGCTCCAGTATTCATAGAGGGTATGATATCCGAGGCTAGTGCTATACATGTAGCATATCCAGAGTACCTTGCTAGAGAGTTAAGGCAAAGGATACTAGAGGTTGATGATAACCCATTCACCTCAGAGTACTTTACAATAGTTGAGAACCCAAGCACTAGGGAAGAGGCTTTAAGGGAAGGACCAGCAATAATAATGGCTACCTCAGGAATGCTTGAAGGAGGGCCTGTTATAGAGTACTTTAGAAGCATAGCAAAGGATAGCAAAAATAAGATACTCTTTGTATCGTATCAGGTTAACGGTACCCTAGGAAGGAGGATACTAGATGGCTCTAGACAAGTATCACTTATGAGCAGGGATGGTAAGATAGAGGTTATAGATATATATGCACAGGTTGAGAAGATAGAGGGATTCAGTGGGCATAGTGATTACAATCAATTGATGTCTTATGTAAACAAATTAAAACCAAAGCTAAGGAGGGTAATAGTTAACCATGGTGAGAGAAGGAAGGTTGAGAATCTTGCAACATCTATATCAAGGATATTAAAGATACCAACACTATATCCTAGTGTAAGGGAGGCTATAAGATTATATTGAATTAGTTTAATTAGAAGAATTATTAATTAATACGCCATCTATTAATTACTCCTTATAGTAAAGATTCTTCCATATCTTTACATTGTGAGGTACTATAACCAACCTCTCTTCTCCTAACCTTGCTATATCTCCGTTCATCTTCTTTGAATACTTGAATATCTCTTCTATAACAAATTTAAGATCGTCTATACTCTTCTCTGCTAAGGGTGTAACTCTAACTATGAGTATTGTATTATTGTTGCTCATATCAGCTATTATTGAATCAAGATCGCTAATATCCCGTAGGGTAATGGTCTTAAGGTATAATGCTACCTCACTCTCCCTTTGCATTATGTAAGTATATAAAGATGTTAATTTATTCTTGTTCATTAACAAAAATTAACCCATAGGTTAATATATAAGCAATATTGTAACTCTAACGATAATAATTGTCTTTTATATACAATTGGTGAGAATCCTTATATTCTATAATATGCTAGCATTGATTCATTAATTGGTTTAGCTTTGACCTCCATTAAGTTAGTGCCGCCCTTATTTATAATAACTGTGCAAATGCCATCTGTATCAGAGTACCTACACACTATCTCTGCAGCAGTAATTATTATACTCTTATCATACTCTCCCCTTAGTAAGGCTTTTGGTCCCTTCACATCCTTCGGCTCAAGGATAAGATCATGCTCATTCCTTAACGAATCTATAATCTCATTCTCATCCTTATTCCTTCCTACTATCAACTTAGTCTTAGCACTTAATCTAAAATGCCTGCCAACCTTTAAGAGCTCAACATCGTTAAGTATTATATCATTCTCATGCTCTATCAAATCCCTAACTCTTTCTGCAAAATGCTTATCAGTTAACAGACACCCTCCAGCAGAGTTAGGTATATCCCTTAACCCTATACTCTTTGCTAACTCTATCTGTACCTTCCTTGATCTACCCTTTATAGCAAGCAATCTACTCCTATCAACCAAGCCCTTGACCTCTACATCTGTGGGCTTTAGGTTTTTTGCTGATAATGGTCTTAACACCTTACCCTCCAAGCCAGCCTCTTGCTCTATTATCTTCAGTGCCCTTGGATTCTGACTCATAGGTCTCTGTCCTAAAACTTCACCAGTAACAAGGAACTCAGCGCCTACTTCTTGCATATACTCCTTTGCAACCTTGAACATCATTATCCTACAATCTATACATGGATTCATGCCTGAACCATATCCGTACTTTGGATTCTTGAGCATCTCCAAGTACTCTTTTCCCAGATACACTGTCTTAAGCTCTACACCTAGAGCATCAGCAACCTCTTTAACCCTGAACCCACATCCCTTACCACAATCGAAGTCGCAGAACGGTGTCTTTATAGCCAATGCCTTAACCTCTATGCCTTGATCTTGAATTAACTTAACTGCTAGAGTACTATCTAGTCCTCCAGATAACAAGGCTACACACCTAACCTTTCTATTGCTATCTTTGCAGTTATCACTCATGACATAAGTTGGCACTATATTCTATAAATAATTATCTTAGTTTATAGGAACGAAAACCTCGCCTTTTAAGGCGGGGATGATACTATACGAACAAATAAACTTAA
>CAZLZM010000084.1:0-5658 GCA_964563995.1 uncultured Nitrosopumilales archaeon | reverse complement strand
TCATGGGCATTTATATAAATGTGAATATGTGATGAAACCAAATTAACTAATGCCTTATCTTAAATGGTTCACTATTGTATATCTTTGATATTTCATTTGCTATACTGCTAAATATGTTACCCTTTAAGAGATCATCCATAGCACTCTTTATATCAAGATTCCTTATACTATTATGCTTTAATATGTAGTAATCTAGAGCAATAGCAGATAAGGATAGTATTAGAGCCATAACAAAGCTCATCATAGTTAATGCTAGAACATACCTTGCATGACCCATAGCTTAGAGTTAAGGGGAGTTACGTTTAAACCTTGTTATACTATAGTCTATTCATGGGTAAGATATACACCAGATCAGGTGATAAGGGAGAGACATCACTTATAGGGGGTAAGAGGGTATTAAAGTCATCGTTAAGGGTTGATGCTTACGGTAACATAGATGAGTTGAACTCAATACTAGGATTATGTATAGCATCTATAGATGATGATGAGGTTAAAGAGATATTGAGGAGTATACAAAGTGAACTATTCATAGCAGGTGCAGACCTAGCAGAACCAGAGTTAAGAAGTAGCAATGTACCAAGGATAAACCATGATATGGTTAAGAGGCTTGAGGAGATAATAGATAGATATGAAGAAGAGATAGGTCAAATAAACTACTTTATACTCCCTGGAGGTAGTAAAGAGGCTTCACTACTACATATAGCAAGGACTGTGGCAAGAAGGGCTGAGAGGAGTATAGTAGCATTATCTGAACATGAGCAGATAAATAAGGATATTATACCTTACATGAACAGGCTATCATCGCTACTATTTGTCCTTGCAAGATTAATGAATAAGAGGCTAGGTGTAAGTGATGTTGCATGGAACAGTCCTTAGCATACAATGAATAATTATGAAATAAATTAAATAATAAAAATATTTAATATAAATAACTACTATGATAGGTAGCAGTAGAAGTGCCGCCGTAGCTCAGCCTGGGAGAGCACTCGGCTGAAGACCGAGGTGTCGCGTGTTCAAATCACGCCGGCGGCATATAAATTAATTTTAATTATAAAATAAAATAATAATCATTAATCGAATTAAATTAATATTTTATGACCAACTAGGTAAGTAGTGTTTAATTGCGATTTTTCCTCTAACACTCTTATAGGCAAATATACAAAGAGTAATAAGCAGATTAGTTATTACTATCATTCCAGATGCTGCAATATTAAGATAATAAGATGATATAATACCAGTTATTACTGCTACTACAGCTATGCAAGGAGATGCGATAAGCGTATACCTGAAACCCTTTCCAAGCATTATTCCTGCTATATTAGGTAGTACTATTAGAGATGATACCAATAGAACACCAACCAACCTTATAGCCATTATAACTATTACACCTGCTAATATCATGAATATATAGTTCATCGTTTGTACATTTAACCCACTCAACCTTGCTTGCTCTTCATCCATTGTTATGTAGAGTAACCTATCCCTGCTAACAATAACATATACTATAACTACCATGCTAGTAACCATTGCAACGATCATATCTTCGTAGCTTATAAGTAGTATACTCCCAAATAGGTAGGATAGCAGGTTAACATTGAATCCCTTCGATACACTTAGTAGTACTATCGCTGTTGCAAGGCTACCTATGAAGAGCATGGCTATCAGTGTATCGCCATGAAGTTTAGTAGAACTCTTTATCTTAGTTATCCCTATAGATGCAAGTATAGATGTCATTAACGCTGTAAGCAATGGATAAACATTTAAGAACATACCTATTGCTATACCTGATAATGCTGTATGTGCAAGGACATCTCCAAACAAGGAGTATCTCCTTAATACCAAGAATAAACCTAGAATAGAACATGCTACTGCAATTACAACACCACTCATCAATGCTCTTTGCATGAACTCATAAGCAAGTATATCTAGCATGTTAGATCATCCATGCCCACTCATATGTAGGTGCATTGCAGATTCGTTGTAGAATCTAACAAGTAGATCACTGCTCAAACACTCTTCTTTACTACCATGGAAGTATAACCTCTTGTTTATACATGCTATACTCTTAGATAACCTCATCAACAACATAAGGTCATGCGCAGCAACCACTATAGTTATATGCATATCCTGATTAAGCATCCTTAACAACTCATATAGCCTTGATTGTGCATCTAAATCTAACGCAGTGAATGGTTCATCAAGTATTAGCATCAAGGGTTTACTAACCAGTGCCCTTGCTATCAATGCTCTCTGCAACTCTCCTCCAGATAGAAGGCCAATCCTTTTGTACTTGGCATATCCTAAGCCTACTGTATCTAAAGCCTTATCAATTATGCTATCATCGTACCTTAGATTCCATTCATACCCTTTTGCTTTAAGCATATATGCGTTCTTACTCATATATCTTAATGATGTAAGAGCAGTGCCTACAAACTCTTTAACCGTTATTGGGAAGTTGACATCTATACTAAACCTCTGAGGCAGATAACCTACGAATGGCAGAACCTTGATTCTCTCATCGTTACTATATCCAAATAGACTTATATCCCCTTTACAATTCTCTAATGCTAGTATACATCTAAAGAGTGTTGTCTTACCAGCACCATTAGGCCCTAGTATACCAAGCAACTCACCATCCTCCACTTTTAGGTTTATCCTATCTAGTATCAGGGCATCGTTACGTGTTACGGTTAGATCATTAACCTCCAATATGCTCATCTACACCTCAGCCCCTCCCTTAGACTTGCAAGGTTAGATTCCATCTTTTCTATGTATAAGTAATTGTTTGCACTCCCGTTAGGTTCAACAACCTCTATAGGGCTTAATGTTAACACTCTTGCCCCTATCTCATCTGCTAAAGCCTTAACCAACCTAGTATCCAAGCCCTCCTCTGCATAAACAACATCTATACCATACATCTTGGCAGTATCTATAACTTCCTTGATCTTGCTTGCACTAACATCATGCTCTGGTTCTATACCACTAATAGAAATCATCTCAAGGTTGTACCTCTCTGCTAGATATTTGTATGCTGCATGTAATGTTATGAACTTTCTTACATAACAATCTCTTAATCCTTCTTCAAACTTCTTATTCAGCTCTTCTAATCTTTTTATGTATAACTCAGCGTTACTTTTATAATACTGTTCATCCACCCTATCCATTCTTATCATTGCATTCATTATATTGATCACCTGCTCCTTAGCAAGTAATGGATCAAGCCATACATGGGGATCGTTACCTTTGATTAAATTATTGGATGCCTCAACCATGATAAGTCTTTGACCTATATCCTCATTACTCTTTATGCTATTTATATAAGGCTCGAATAGTGCACTATTGTATATTAAAGCATCGAACTCCCTTAACCTCTCTATATCTTTAACTGTAGGTTCCCAATCATGGGGCTCTACACCTTTTGGTATGAACAACTCTACATCAGCCCTATCTTTAACTACTGCTTTAGTAAACTCGTATAAAGGATAGAATGTAACTATGATCTTTAATCTATGAGCAGTAGAACCTTGATCTGTGCTAATATTATTAAGGCTATAAGTTGTAGCTATAACTGCAGTTACAACTCCTACTATTATTATAATAGCCACCATTATTATAAATGTTATCCTATTTACCATACCATATTATAATAATAATTATTAATATATAAGACTTTCGTTATTAACAATGATAGAAAAATCTTATAAATGAATATTAACTAATGATAGTCGTGGAAGAGGCTAAGAAGGAGAAGAGCATGAAGATAGTAAGCATATCAATGAATGAGAGCATGTTAAATGAGATAGATAGGCTACAGAGTGAGTTTGGGTTCTCTGGCAGGTCAGAGGTTATAAGGGCTGGTATAAGGATGCTTATGACAGATATGATAGAGAAGGAGAGATTAGTAGGGAATATAGGATGTGTGCTCATAGTAACACATGCAGAAGAGGATGAGGAATCAACTAGAATAAAGTTAAAGTATGAAGATATAATAAAGACACATATGCACTGTAAGTTGAAGAATAATAAGTGCTTAGAGTTGTTTGTTATTGAGGGAGATGCAAAAAAGGTTAAGAACATGGTAAATGAGTTTCAGGCAAACGATGGTATGGAGCATGTTAGACTAATCATTGCATAGATGATTACTAAATAAATCAAATAAAACAAGTCAAGGTGATGTGTAAAAGTCTACCATATACCTAACAGATCTGTACTTTCTTCCTTGCTTACTTGCTAACCATTTCTTATACGAATCACTTATCTGATCAAATATCATTGCCAGATCCCATCCATTAGCTGTATAACTCTTAACCCCATTTAGTGTAACTATATTTACTCTAACCTCATACCTCCTCCTCTCACCACCCTTATCCTTTGTCTTTATAGTACACTTTGCCTCTCTAAGATCATGTATACTCTTCCTAAGCAACTTAACTAATGATTCAAACTTTGACTTTGCTAACTCTGCCTCGAATGGGTCGTCTGGAAGACCTACTATATAGAGAGGTATCTCCTCTTTAACCATCTCTTGTAGTAAACCAACTATATCTCTGCTAGTGATTATACCTTGTAACTCCTCACCTATAACAACTAAGGTATATGTTACCTTGTTATCTATCATCCTGCTAGCAATACTCTTTAATGTATCATAAGGTTCTGCCTTAACTATATCCTTATCAGCTAATCCTGATACTTGGAGATCAAGCAGTCTAACCTTTCTCTTCATTATATCTGCACTTCCCCTTGTACTCTCTGGAGGCTTTAAAGCGAGTAGTATATGCTTTGATGTCAATATACCATACAATCTGCCATCACTTAGCACTGGCAAGTGATCTATCTTATGCTTAACCATGTATGCTCTAGCGGTTGAAGCCTTGCTGTTAGCATTAACTATAACAGGATTAGGTGTCATTATATCACTTGCTCTTATATAATCTATACTGTATGCATTGACTAACCTAACTATGGAATCCGATGTTATCTGCCCTATAACTTTACCATCTTCAACTATAGGCAATGCTCTTAACCTATAACTACTCATTATCTTAGCTGCATAACCTATTCTATCATTCCTCTTAAGAACAGGTACTATCTTGCCAAGTAGAGAAGGCCTTGCATGATCTATATCCTTGTACTCCAAAATATCCCTCATGTTTATGCTTGCTACCTTATCGTTGTATGTTAAGAATACGGTGTATGTATCATACTTATCCATCAGACCTATTATATTTGAGATGGTACTATTAGCATCAACAACCACAGGCTCTTGCATAATCTCTCCAACTGTTCTATCCCTTATTTGTGTAAACTGTGCATAAAGCTCTGGTTCAAGTACTCTTACTACCATGGCTTATTTTATAGGTTAGCAATAAAAATAGATTACTTTTACAAAAGAAGTCGGCAAGAAAGCCTAGAGTTTCAACTCTGGGATGAACGCCGAAAATTTAAATAAATGAGATATCTAATACGATTAGGTAGGGGAGGTAGGGAAAAAGAAAGAATATGGGATTAAATGAAATGAATATAGCTACCGTCCACAAACGTGGAGGAGTAGCTAGCAGGGTGGTGGCACACCATTTGCTTCTAAGGTGGGATGGTATGAAGTGGGAGCCTAGAAGGGTAATGAACAATAGACTAATGAACACCTTAGAAGCAAGAATC
>CAZLZM010000083.1:0-5696 GCA_964563995.1 uncultured Nitrosopumilales archaeon | reverse complement strand
TTGGATAATTCTTCGCTTACAAATTTATAAGGATACTGTAGTTATGTTAGTTATTACAAGAATTAACTTCGCTAATAAACTTTTTGATACAATTATATGATTATCATGTAAAATATAATATATGTGTAATGATCTACTATATCAGTCATAATTATTGTATTTTAGAGCAGTAATTTAGGGTATGAAATTAAGCAATCACCTAAAATAAGATCGAATAAAACTAATTGAGTAAATACTTAAAACTAACAAACCTTTACATTATATTAATACTATCCTATCAATATCATGAGACAAGATTTCATACTAGTTAATAATTATAGGATAAGAATATTAGAGGATGGGATCGGTAACAATAAGCATATAATACTCTTACATGGTATAGGTGCTGCTGCAGAACGTTGGGCTAAGGTTATGCCCTTGTTAGCAAAGAGGTATCATGTTGTGGCACCAGATATCATAGGATTTGGTTATAGTGATAAACCAAACGTTAATTATACTATATCATTCTTCATAAACTTCGTAGAAAGTTTTATAACAACCCTAGGCTTAAGGAGGTTCTCCCTAATAGGCTCTTCATTCGGAGGACAACTTGCAGCAGAGTTTGTTATAGCAAACAAGGATAAGGGTTACGTTGATGCTCTTGTGTTAGTAACACCATCAGGGCTCTCAAAGGAGCCTACCGAGGCTTTCACACAGTACATAATGGCTTCGCTCTATCCTAGTATTGAGAGTGCAAAGAAGGCATTCTCATTGATGTACTGTGGTAAGCAGGTTGATGATGTTTATACTAGAGACTTTGTTAACAGGATGCTTTTACCAAATGCAAAATATGCCTTCATATCAACATTATTGAATATAAGGGAGCATCCAGATCTTAAGGATAGATTAAGCATGATAGATGTTCCAACACTTATAGTATGGAGTGAGAAGGATCTTCTTATACCTGTTGAGCATGCTTATGTATTCCATAAGAGTATAAAAGGATCTAGGCTTGTGATACTTAATGGATGTGGCCATACACCATACTACGAGCAGCCAGAGAGATTCGCTAGCATAGTGGATGAGTTCCTTAACTCTGTGAGCAACGCTAAGAACTAATTAAAATAAATAAATAATCAATTACTACTACTTACCATCTTTCTGCTCAACCATTTCCCTAACTCTGGTAGTATTATATTCTGTGATAACTTGCTTGCTATAAGCCCTATATGCCCACATGTATAAACCCTAAGGATCTTATCCTCGCTAGATACGTACTGGTTTAAGGTTATGCTACACTGTGGTGCAACTAGATGATCATCACTAGCAACTATATTGAATAAAGGTACCTCTATGCTTCTTAGATCTATCCTCTTACCGCATAGATAGAACTCGCCTTTTGCTAATGCGTTCCTCTTGTATATATCATTTATCCATTGCTTAAATAAACCTCCTGCTATTGCTGGTGTATCATAGAGCCATTTCTCAACCCTTAGGAAGTTTAATTTAAAGTACTCGTCGTCTATATTATTAATGAAGTTAATATACTTGTATAGGCCTTGGGAGAATGGCTTCAACATTGTATAGAACCTATGTAAGAACTCTGCAGGCAGATTACCATAGGTATCGACTATCCTATCAGCATCTACACTCTTGCATAGTGTTGCAACCACACTGTTATCCTTGCTGGTATCTATAACAGGTGCTATAGTAACAAGGTTTGCAACCTTCTCCTGCTTCAATGCTGTATACATAGCACTCATAGTGCCTCCTTGACAGTAGCCTATCAGTGTTATCTTATCACTATTGCTATTATCCCTAACCATATTGACTAACCTATCAAGGTATCTACCTATGTAATCATCAAAGGTAAGATGCTTATCTATTGGTTCTGGAACCCCCCAGTCAACCATATAAACATCGAAGCCTTGCTTAACAAGGTTACCAACGAAGCTCCTATCGGGCTGTAGATCAAGTATATACTGTTTGTTAATAAGTGCATATACTACTATTATTGGTACTCTATGCAATACTTGCCCCTCATTCTTGTAGTGTAGTAATCTTATCTTTCTACCAACGTATATAACATCTGCTGGTGTAGAACCTACATCTATCTTACTCTTACTCATTAACTCCTGAACCTTAAGTAATCCTTGTGTATACTTGAGCATACTATCAGCAATAGCTTGTGCAAGTAATACGTATGAATCCATTCTATAATGAATTATTATGCAGACATTTAATCTTTATTGTACTATATCTTTTATAAAACTATAAAAAATAATTATTAAATTTAGAAAATAAAAATAAAGATTCTTATTTACTATTATATGCATTATTTATCTCCCTACTACCTTTATCTATCTTTAGCATGCTTATCTCTTCACTAAGCCTTGCTATATCCCTCTTCATCTTAACCATCTCTCTATAAACACTGTCCATCTCACTCCTGGTAGGTAATCCAAGCTCTTTAAAGTGTGCCTCAACAAGATCCATTACACTCTTAAGCATATCAGTGTAAGCATTTGTAATATTACTTATAATACTAGCAAACTTCTCACTACTAAGTAATGTATTGAACTCCTTCTCAAATATATCTATCCACAACTTGATTACCTTCTCCTTATCCTTCTCATCCATATCCTTAATATGTTCTAATGTCTTCTTACTAGCCTCTATCCATGTTACACTAACAAGAATATAATACTCTATTATGTTAGCATTTAGGGTAGAAGCTATCCTAAGCCAGTTAAGCAATGCTTGTTCATACGACTCTAAAAACTTCATAGGTATGAATGCCTTGAATTGAGGAACATTACCTACAAACCGAAGTAATTTAACTATTTCGTCTTCCTTATCCATTTCCATTATATATTATTAATTAAAGCCAGTTATTAAATTTTTATTTTTTACTTAATCATATGTAATATACATATATTTTTACTTATAAACTGGATATAAATGATAACTATTATGTTATATCTTGCTATTATATTGTAATAATACGATAAAGATAAATATACTATAATTATTATTAATTGTAAAAATATGAAGATAGTAACAGTAAATCCAGCGAATGAAGAGATTATAGCAGAGCATGATATGATGAACAGGGAACAAGTCAATGAGAAGGTGAAGAGGGCAAAGGAAGCATTTAACATATGGCGCTTGGATTCTCATAGGAGAGCGTCTGTACTATATGAAGTTGCAAGTATATTAAGGAAGGAGAAGGATAAATTGGCAAGGATAGCTGTACAAGAGATGGGTAAGACTATAAAGGAAGCAAGGGCAGAGGTTGAAAAGTGTGCATTAACACTAGAGTACTTTGCTGATAATGGTGAACATTTTCTAAGAGATGAGGTAACAGCTACAGATGCAAGGAAGACATACATAGCATTTGAGCCTTTAGGTGTTATAGGAAGCATAATGCCATGGAACTTCCCATACTGGCAGGGAATAAGGTTTGCTGCTCCAGCACTCATAGCTGGTAACACTATAGTTATGAAACCATCCAGTACAACACCACAGTGCGGGAAGGAGTTGGAGAGGATCTTCTCTAGTGTAGATAGTATAAGTATGTTCTTAACCGTTATAGGCGATAGTAAGGTTGGAGAGATGCTGATAGATTCTCAAGTGGATGCCATAACATTCACTGGTAGCGTAGAAGTAGGAGCAAAAGTAGCAAGTAGAGCAGGAGCACTAGTTAAGAAGTGTGTACTAGAGCTAGGGGGTAGTGACCCTTTCATTGTGCTAGATGATGCGGATATAGATAAGGCATCAAGCGCAGCAGTTAAGGGTAGGCTAATAAACAATGGACAGAGTTGCATAGCAAGTAAAAGGTTCATAGTAGTTAAGAGTGTAGCAGATGAGTTCATAGATCTCTTTGCTAGAAAGATAGAAAGGGTTAGAGTAGGAGACCCAATGCACGAGGATACAGAACTAGGTCCATTGGTTAATGAGCATTCTCTAAAGAATATAGAGAGTATAGTTAATGATGCAATAAGCAATGGTGCTGAGTGCATAGTTGGAGGCAAAAGAATAGGTAACAAGGGTTACTTCTATGCTCCAACCATACTTGTTAAGGTTGATCCAAGCATGAGGGTTGTTAGGGAAGAGGTCTTTGGCCCTGTTGCACCTGTAATGGTTGCAGATGATGAGAAGGATGCTATAAGGTTAGCAAATGACTCAGAGTTTGGGTTAGGTGCAAGTGTATGGACAACTGACCTTGATAGGGCTGAGAACATTGCTAGAAAGATACAGGCGGGTTTAGTAACAATTAACAACGTTGTTGTATCAGACCCTAGGGTACCATTTGGTGGTGTCAAGAAGAGTGGGTTTGGTAGAGAGCTATCAAGATATGGTATGTTAGAGTTCATGAATATAAAGACCGTTAGGTTCTACGATCAGTTAATACACCACCATCACGTAGAATAATTAAGTAAGATTAAAATTAATAATTCTTGCATGTAAAAGTGTGAAGAGTAATAATGATATTAAAATAATTATAGATAAGGTTATAAACTCATTAAATTATGAAAAAGTAAGTAAAAAAATTATAAATTTTTTATCAGACTATCTGATTAAATCGAAGAAGAGTTGCTACGTACTAGGGCTAAGTGGTGGTCTAGACTCAGCTGTAACAGCTACTCTAGCAGCCATGATGCTCAATAACAATAAAGAAATGAACTGGAAGGTTAAGGCACTCATAATGCCCCATACTCAGATAACCCCTTCAAGGGATGTGCAAGATGCAATTAGACTTGCTAAGCATCTTAGTATAGATTATAATGTTGTTGATGTAACTGATATACACTCATCCATGCTCATCAAGTTATCAGAGTTTACCCCTAAAGAGATTAAAGGATCATACAGATACAAGGTTGCTGATGGTAACCTAATAGCAAGGATAAGGATGTGTATACTCTACTACTATGCTAATGCAAATGATGCACTAGTGCTAGGAACTAGTGATAGAAGTGAGATGTTGATAGGCTACTATACAAAGTATGGTGATGGTGCAGCAGATCTACTTCCCATAGCTATGTTATACAAATCTCAGGTTAGAGCATTGGCAAGGTATCTGATGGTAGATAATGATATAGTGGAGAAGAGAAGTAGTCCTATGCTATGGCAGGGTCATTATGCAGAGCAAGAGTTAGGCATGAGTTACGATGAGATAGACTCCATACTATACTGCATGTTTGATCTAAGGTTAAGTCTTAAGGATATAGTAGCAAAGTACCATATAGATAAGGAGAAGGTCATAAGGGTTAGATATATGGTAAGGTCAAGCAAGCACAAACGTATGCCTCCAAATGTTTGCGATATATTACATTAAATACAAATAAATAATAAAATAAATTTAACTTGTTTATTTATAACCTCGTAATAGCTCATTACTGTGATTTACCTATCCTAAATAATGTGGTACCGCATACTGGGCATGTACCCTTTGTTGCAGGTCTACCATTCTTCATGGTAACTTGTGTTGGGTTCTTCATAGTTACCTTCTTCCTACACTTAACACAGTAGGCTTCAACCATACCTTAGTATTACATGTACTTATTTATGAACTTTTTATCTCAGTTTAAGGTGAATCAATTATAATAATTAACGTTGGTTTAGGTTACCAGCAGATTCAATTTACAACTGAGATATCTATACCATTTCTAATATAAGAAGCATAAAAATTAAATAATAAAATGGTAGCCCCGGGC
>CAZLZM010000082.1:0-5703 GCA_964563995.1 uncultured Nitrosopumilales archaeon | reverse complement strand
GGGGTAGCTCACTTACGCATACTACCATAATCCTTAGGTTATATGTATAATAATAGAAGAAGGTTGCTAGGCTTAGTTGTATTCATAGCAAGCATACTATTCTTGGTAATCTATGCATGGCTTTTATTCGTAAGCGATTACAGTATAATGGTGATTAAATATACTGTGTTTGCTTTTGTTGCAGGGTTAATAGGTTTGTTAGCATGGCTTGGGTTAACTCTTACTACTGCAGTAAAGGATCATGATAATATAGAGATGAGTAATAGTAATAGTGTTATAGAAAAGAAAGACCTGTTATTGATATCTTCTTACTATTGCTATATCAGCAACTACCTGATATGTCCTTGGGCTAACCTCCCTAACTACCCTAGTATTTGCTATCCTATAATCCAATTTATGATCTTTAAGTATATCACTAACCTCTAGCATACATTTCTCATGAACACTCTTCTTATCTCCAGTTACATGTGTAAAGTAATGGATATAGCACTCTTTATCATACTTTAATGCTATAACAGCGTACTGTAAGTACTCCTTAGCCTTCTCTGGTAATGGCATGAGAACTCTATCTGCAGAGCATGCAAGTTTACTTAGTATTACATCTTTGGCATCTCCAAGGATAGGTATAACACTCTCCTCAACATGGTTAATCTTAGCATTCTCTTTGCATAGTTCGTAAGCATAAGGGTTTAAATCTATACTGTAAACTTTACAATTATTCTTCTTCTTTGCTATTATAATAGAGAATGTACTTATACCTGAGAACATGTTAACTATTACTTCTCCATCACTTACAAGCGATGCTATTCTTGCCCTTTCAGCTGATAACCTTGGTGAGAAGTAAACCTTTGCAATATCAATCTTGAATAGACATCCATGCTCCTTGTATAACGTTAACGTTCTACCCTCTCCTGCTATATGCTCAAGCTCTCTAATCCTGTAATCTCCTTGGACAGCACTCTTCTGCATAAATACGCATCTTACAGACTTTACGTTACTTAATATAGCCTCGCCTATGATATACCTTTTCTCATACAGTATCTCTGGTATCTTTATTATTGCTATATCTCCTATTATATCAAATGAGGAGTAAAGGTATTTTATCTCTTGTTCAGTAAGTAAATCTTTTAATACTTGTTTAAGCATTCTCATAGTACAAATCTATTAATATTAAAGTAAATAAGTGTTAACTTATTGGAACATAATAATGAGTAACTCAAGCATTAATATCAGTTGCATAGAAGAGTTATCAGCTCTATTCCCTAGATTATGCTATAAAAGCAATATAGTTACCATTATAAAGCATATAAATGCATTCTACTCCGGATATGCAAGTAATAATGCTAAAAGGTACCTATTCAGAAAGGGTTTACTTCATAGATTAGGTACTAGCACAGGTAAGTATAGATATACACAGGTAGAGTACAAACCTACCCTTAAATGTATCATTGTAATGACTCTAGCACTTGAACCATTCAAAGATAATAGAGTAATCATGAATATGATAAAAGACTATGTATATAGGGGGAATAGGTTAGCATTGGCATTAGCAGTAATAGGCTTAGTTGATGGCAGGGATTCAAGCATTCATAATACAATAAGAGAGTATGCAAAGAACCATGTAATAGAACATCTAGATGATACAACTATAGGAGACTCACTCCTTGAGTTCTTAAGTAAGAGGTTAGAGCAAGAGAGCAATAGCATACAAGGTTATATCAATGTGTTAAAAGACTTTACTCCAAATACACTAGATTCTGTATTAAGAGTTATAATAGCATCGGTTAAACCTAGTGTTAATGATTACAATGCTTTCATACATTTCATGCATGAGGTCGTTAGATTTTACTATGACCCAATAAGAGTTGCATACATGCATATAATAGAGGATAAGGATGACTTTAGAGGAAGGTTAGAGGAGTATAAAAGAGGTAATGATTTAGCAAAGATTAGTGATGGTAAGGTTGAACTATCTATTAAATTAGATATAAAATACTCTAGATTCTTATCGATGCCATACTATATGCAGATAATGCTATTCAAGTTAATGTTAGAGCCAAAGGAGTTCATGTTTAAAGAGCTTGAGAGGTATATATGGAATTAGTAATTTTGATAAAAATTTTTAGTATTTTTACTTTTTCTAAAAACAATCTAAGCAATATTTAAATAGATCTCTTCCATAATTGTATAATGGCTTCAGGAAGCGCAATAGCACAAGAGTTAGCATCAGCACCATTCGATGAGATGATAAAGAACTTACTCTTAGCAATGGTTGCTGCACAGAATGAAGCAAACACATCATTCATAGAAGGTATAAAAGAACTTTGCTGGTACAGATGTTGAGATAACGTATAAGAAGAAGACTAACGCAGGAGAAGAAGATAAGACTATAACTGGAAATGCTCTAGCCTTTGGGATACTCCCTACTATGTTGCAGATACAGCAAGGGGTGATAGAGGTTAAGATGGCAATAACTATGGAGAGGAGAACAGATTTCCAGTTAGGAGTTAAGGCTAAAGCCTCATTCTGGTTTGCTAGTGTATCTGTAGATGCAAAATATTCTAATACGTACTCATACAAAGCTGAGGCATCAAGTTACATAAGAATTCAAGTTGCTCCTGCACCACCACCACAACCATTGATGAAAGCAATAGATAAGATAGCACAAGATAACCCTCCACAGATTCCAGCATAATGGAATGATGGGTATGTTGGTAACATCAAACCTAAACAATTTTTTGAATACCATCATAGAAAGTATAAACTATGCTATATATAATGCTATTAAAGAGGTTATAGAGGCTAATAGCAATATAATATTTGTAGCAAATAAGATAGATGTTAACCTTAGATGCTCTATAGATTACGATAAAGATAATGCCACTATAATGATCACTCCATCAAATGCAATTGTATCGAACTACTATAAGAAGGGCAATGAGTCTTTAGTCAGAGTAATACTTACTCCTATAACGGTGATCAGTCATGGCAAGGCGTAGTAGTAGCGATGAGTTATCAAGGTTAAAGGAAGAGAACCTTATGCTTAAAAGTAAGTTGGAAGAGTTAAGCAGAGAGAACCAGACATTAAAAGCAGAACTCTCTAATGTTAAGAAAGAGTATGAAGTACTTAAGGATAGATTTGTAGAGATAGATAAAGGTCTAGGAGTAACAATTCAACCCATGGAATTTATAAAGGCATTACAGAGAGATCTTATAAATGCTCATCTACACGCTATAAAGCAAGATGTAGATACGACTTACGTTATATCTGATCTTAATATACAACTCAAGGCACTTGTCACACAGAAAGAGAATATGATAGTGTTTAGTTTACCAGCAAGCAAAGAGGATCTAACATTCAAAGATGCAATGAGCACTATAAGCATAGACTTAAAGCCTATACCATTGTTAACTCAACCTAAGTCAAAGGCATTACCAGTTGAGAGTATAGAGGGGGTAGGCACAAAGATTGGTAATATTTTAAGATCAAGGAATATAAACAATGTAAAGGATCTTGCATTAGCTGATGTGAATGATCTAATAGGTTTAGGCATAAGTGAGAAGAAGGCTAGAGAGTTAATAGGTATGGCAAGGTTAATGCTGATGAGTGAGTTTGTGGGTATAGAGAGTATAGATGATCAGGCAGCAGAGCTGCTTGTTAGAGTAGGGAAAGTTGACTCAAAGGAGAAGCTTGCTAACAGTGATCCTCAAGAACTCTTCAATGCAATTAACAAGGGTATAAAGGAAGGGTTAGTAAAGGTTCCCAAAGGTTATACCTTAACCTTAGATGATGTAAAGAGATGGATAGAATCAGCTAAACGTAAACCTTAAAATAATACCATCCAAAGATAGATCATAACGCATAATATACACCTCTCTCTTTCTGCTCTCTATCAAGCCTACTATCTAACTTGTTTATCCTTACCCTATTGCTCTCCTCATCACGCCTAAATGTTATAGCTATATCCTTTAGGAATAGGTTCATTCCTTCATGCTTCTTCAATACACTGCTAGCGTAACCCTCCTTGCTAGGCTTGCCCTTGAAGACTATAATACTATCAGATATCATATCTATAAGATGGATATCATGATCTATAACTATAGTAGACTTACTTTGCCCTTTTACAAACCTATGTATGAACCTTGCTAATGCTATCCTATCCTCTACATCTAAGAATGCTGAGGGCTCATCAAGAGCATATATATCCGCATCTTTAAGCAGGCATGATGCTATAGCAACCCTCTGCAGCTCTCCTCCACTTAGATTCTTAACCATCTTATCATACAGCTTCTTCAATCTTAAAGGTTCAACTATTACACTCTCCATGCTAGAGCCTTCTATGCTTTTAC
The DNA here is from genome assembly GCA_964563995.1 of uncultured Nitrosopumilales archaeon. Taxonomy (GTDB): domain Archaea; phylum Thermoproteota; class Nitrososphaeria; order Nitrososphaerales; family Nitrosocaldaceae; genus JBBIQH01. The sequence goes on along the minus strand of CAZLZM010000082.1, from coordinate 1,353 downwards.
CATAGGAGTCTGATAGCAATGATCTAACATCGTACTCATACTCTTGTATCAACTCTAGATACTGTGGCTTGTAGGATATCTTTGCATGCAATACTACAGAACCCTTATCAGGCTTCTCTATACCAGTAAGCATCTTCATAAGTGTAGTCTTGCCTAATGCATTTGCCCCAATCATGCATACAACCTCGCCCTTCCTTATCATTGCCTTTTCAGCAACTAATCTAAACGAGCTATAGTTCTTCTCAATATTGGTATACTCTGCAACAACCTCATCTAGTATTAGATCCTCATTACTTGATATACTCTCAAATGTAAATGCCTTACTTCTAAACCTAACATTTATACTGCTCAAGTAACCACTCAAGAACTCATTTATCCCTGTCTTTGTACTCATTATATCAGATACTATTCCATAAACACCAGGCTCACCGTAGAGTATGTGCATATAATCACTCAGGTACTCAAGCATAGTAAGATCATGCTCAACTATCATTACACTCTTGCCTTGCTTTGCTATGCTATGGATAACCTTAGCAACCTCAAGCCTCTGATATACATCATTGTAAGATGATGGCTCATCGAAGAAGTAAAAGTCAGCATCCTTACTACATGCTATAGCAATAGCCAACCTCTGCAGCTCTCCCCCACTTAACTCATCAACATTCCTCTCCAACGAGTCCTTAAGGTTAAGCATATTAGCATATCTTAAAGCATAGCCATTCTCATCGTATCTTGCAAGAAGATCCTTTGCACTACCCTTGTATACCTTTGTTATAAGGTAAACTTGTTGTGGTTTTATAGATACCTTTATCCTCTTGCTTATCAATTCTTTAAAGTAATCTTTCAGCATGGTGCCTTTGAAGTGCTCTATGATCTCTTCCCATGATGGTTCAGAACCATCATATCTACCAAGGTTTGGTTTTAATAACCCAGCAAGTATATTCACTACTGTACTCTTACCTATACCATTCCTACCAAGTAAGCCTACAACAGCATCTTTCCTTGGTATAGGTAAATTATACAGTCTGAACGAGTTCTGTCCATACTGATGTATCTTATGCTCCTCCAACTCCTCTGCTACTTTAACTATAGTTATTGCCCCAAACGGGCACTTCTTAACACATATACTACATCCATTGCATATACTCTCATCTATAACTGCTATAGCCTTACTTCTATCCTCTTCATTGCTTAAGGTTATACACTTACCTCCATCTCTGTTCAATGGGCAGAATATTATACACTCTAGGCTACAGTTCTTAGGCTTGCAAAGATCCTTATCTACTACAGCAACCCTAGCCACAGCTGGATAAGTAATAACAATAAGTATAAAAAGATTATTTTATTTTATTA